>JAFGTC010000048.1 GCA_016934335.1 Candidatus Omnitrophota bacterium
GAAAACGGCAATCCGCCCGATTTCGTCAAGGAAGGCGTCGTCCAGTTCTTGAAAGACGGGGGAGGGCTGGTGGTGTCGCATTTTGTTGTGGCCAACATGCAGAACTGGCGGGATTCGATTCATATCCTGGGATCGATGTGGGTGAGCGGCAAATCGACGCATAATCCGTATCATCAATTTCGCGTCGACATGAAAGACGAAAGCCATCCCATCGTAGAAGGCGTCCGGCCGTTTACGACCAACGATGAGTTGTATTACAATTTACTTATGCGGCCTGATATGCATGTCATCATGACCGCTGACGAAGAATTGTTCGGGCATACGATCGCTGAACCGATGTTGATGACCTATTACGTCTACAACGCGCGCTGCGTGTATTTTGCGCTGGGTCATGACGTGGAGTCGTGCAAACCGCCCGAATATCGAAGGATTGTCGCACAGTCGATTGAATGGGCTGCATGCCGCCGATGATTTGGGCCGTTTCAATGTCGGCGGCGATGAGGCGTTGAAAAACGCCAAGGATGGGAAAAATGAGTCAATATGATGTTTCGCGCCGTTCCGTCTTACTGGGCGGCGCGTCTTTATTAGGGATTTGGCGGCCGGGCGGGATGGAGCGCCGGGCTTTTTGCGGCGAGTTCAGAGACGAACTCAATGAAACGCAGCGGCGTTCGCTTCAAGAGGCGCTGAAGAGCGCGGATGAAAAATACGATCCCGAAGCCAAAATGGTCGCCTCCTCCGTTTCGAGCGTGGGGTATCATACGACGCTGAAGAACATGACCGTCCATCCTACCCGCACCTCGTTCGAATACGCCGTCGCGCTGTTGGATTCGGGCGAGCCGCAGCGATTGGATCGCGCTCAAGACATCCTGCGTACGGTGATCGCGCAGCAGGATCAAGATCCCACGCATCATACCTATGGAATCTGGTCGTGGTATCTGGAAGAGCCCCTCGACAAGATGTCGCCGCCGGATTGGAATTGGGCGGATTTCTGCGGCGCGCAGCTGCTGGCGGCGTGGATCGATCACCGGGATCGGTTGAGCGGAGACGTAGAAGCCATGGTGCGCGAATCCATCATCCACGCCTGCCATTCCATCCAAAAGCGCAACGTCAGCCTCGGCTACACCAACATCGCCATCATGGGAACTTACGTAACGCTGACGGCCTCGGATCGATTCGGTCTGGAGGAACTGCAGGCGTACGCCAAAGCGCGTCTTCGGCGCTATCACAAATACCTGTTTGAGCGGGGATCGTTCAATGAATATAACAGCCCGACTTATACGATGGTAGCGATTAATGAACTGACGCGCATGCTGATGCATGTGCGCGACGAAGAAGATTTGAAATTGATCCGCGAGATTCATGACTTCGCCTGGAAGCATGCGACATGCCGCTTTCATGCGCCGACGCGTCAATGGGCCGGCCCGCATAGCCGCTGCTACAGCACCCTGCTGCGAAAAGGAACCGTGGATTCGCTCGAATTCGCTACAGGCGAACGGGGTCGGGTTGCGCAGGAAGGGCCTATCACTCTGCCGCTCAGCTCTTATCGTCTGAAGATTCAATGTCCGCCGGCATATTTGAAAAACTTTCATCCGAAAAAAGAACCACAAACCATCATTGAAACCTTCATTCCTTCTAAAACGCCCGAACATTCGATTGTTGGAACGACCTATCTGCATCCGCTTTATACGCTCGGGACGGTCAATCGTGGCGATTTCTGGAACCAGCGGCGCTCTTTTGTCGCCTATTGGGGAGGTCCGGAGAAAACCGCTTACCTGCAAATGCGATTCTTGCATGACGGCTACGATTATTGCTCGGCGCTTCCCTTTACGGTTCAAGAGCAGGGATGCGCGATGACGGCAGTTGTTTTCGCGACAGATTACGGCGACACGCATCCAAGTCTCGATCGGGTGAAAAACGCTTCGATTCGCGCTAGGGATTTTCGTCTTCGATTCGAGTTCGGCGGGTATGTCGACGAATTTATGTTCGTGCCCGTCAACGGCCCCGAAGGAATGCTCTTCTTAAAAGACCGGGAAATCCAACTGCAGATCCGTCCCCTGATCGATCCTTTCGGCGACAGCCGTTTTCAATGGGAGATCGGCGGCGACGATTCCAAACAATGGATCGACGCCGTCGCTTATTCCGGCGACGAAAAAGAAATGAATTTCAGTCAACTCGAAAAAGCCTTTCTGGCCTTCGCTTTTCAGATCCTGCCGGTCAGCGAAAAACCGATTTCCATGGGCGGCATCGGCGTTCAAGAAGAGGACGGTCGCTGCCAGCTCGCCTGGATGCAGGCGCCCCTGCAAAGCGCAGAAGATAAAAATGGACCTCGCACGCTCTTCCATCTTGAATTTCCGGCGCGGCCGGATCAGCGCAAAAAAATACTCGAAACAGTCAAGACGAGTCTTATGACGGCCCATTTATAAAAACGTTCGTTTTGAATCTTTTAAGCATCGAAGCATCACGGGCGTGAATTTATTTCCATGATTCGCGAAAAGCGATTTCCCCTCCTCTCGCACCGGCGGGTGAAGGGGCAGAAGGTAAAAAAGAAATGGTCGTTATCTAAGTATCGCGTCCTGCCCGTCATTTCCGTTTTTCAGAAGTGAAAAAATCTTTGCTGTTGGGTGAATCCACCTAAAATTTGCTAAGATTTACTAATACTTTTTGATTTGCATCATTGAAAAAAACAGAATGGAATCATAGAGGCCGGCATGCAGGAAAATGGAGTCAATTGGAACAACATCATATCCATCCTTCGCAAGGGATTAGGTGAAACCGCCGACGCCATCGAAAAAAAGACAGAGGAAAGAAATTTTGCAAAAAAGTTACATCAAAACACGGCCTTTCTAGATCAAATGGAGGAATGGATCGAAAAACTGCCGCTCGATCGGATACGGAGATCGTTCTTTTCCTTTATCAAAAAATTGGATGGGGAAATATTGAACGAGGTGCGGCGTCAGAAATTCTCTCCAACCGTTTACGGCGCGACGACCGAGCATCCATCCGCGCCTTTTATCGAAGACGTTATCTTGCAGATCGGGCCCGAGATCATTGTCAGCCCCAACAAAATGGCTGTGCATATTGTCATCGATCGGGAATTCGCGCATACCTGGGATGCTCCAAAGATTGTTAACGGTCTTCAGCGCATGGGGATTCAAGGCGATATTCTCGAAAAGGGAATTGAACAAGCGCTGAAGAATCCAGGCAAACCTTTTAAGACGGCGGTGGGGCGCTGCCCGGAAGCGGGGCAGGACGCCGTCATCGAAGATTGTCTTGGATTGGATCTGACAGGGATTCCCACAATCGTCAATAAGCATCGGGTGGATCTCAAATCTCTCAACTGGGTGCATAATGTGGCGCAAAACCAGGTGATCATGAAGAAAATTCCTGTCATTCCCGGCATCCCCGGCATGGATGTTTACGGGGAGGAAATCCCTTACAAAGAAGGAATCGATGCCTCGTTTCCCCCAATTGATATGACCGCCGTCTCCGAAGACGGCATGAGCCTGCTCTCTCTGGTTGACGGCTGCATCCTGCGAGAGGGCGATTCTTTCAAAATCGTTCCAACCCTGGACATCCATAGCAATGTGGATTATTCAACCGGTCATGTGTCGGCGGAAGTAACCGTCAATGTTCAAGGCGATGTCCTTTCCGATTTCAAGGTGAATTCCAACCAGGATATTCACGTCAAGGGAACCGTCGAAGGATGCCATTTGACGGCCAAAGGGAGTTTGCTTCTTCCCGGAGGCGTGCAGGGAAAATCGGAGGCGGTATTGATTTCAGGGAAGCATATCAACGCGCGGTTTATTAACGCCGCCAAAATCATCGCGGCGGGGGAAGTTACGGTGCATGGATCGATTATCCAATCCTACATACGCGCGCGCCGCGTCGAAGCTTTGAACAAAGACGCCGAAATTCTCGGCGGGATCATCGAATCCGTTGAAGACGTCTGCGCCGATGTCATCGGTTCGGAATTAGGGGTAAGAACTCTGATCCGCTTGGGATACGATATTCCTGAATTAAACGATAAAATCGAGCATATTCAAAATCAGATTGATCAGTTGGAGGAAAAAGACCGCTTCAACCAGGAAAATCTCGATAAATTAAATCGCCTGCAAAAACAATCCGTTTCGCTTTCCGCTTCGCAGGAGAAACTTAAAGCCAAATTAATCAAGAATCAAAAGAAAATTTTGGATCTGATGGACGTGAAACGGCGACAATTGGAACTCGCCGAAGAAGCGCATCAAAAAGCCCTGGAAATGAAGCGCACTGTGCGCGCTCGAAAAAATATTCTGCCCGGCGTTTCGATTTCGATTCTTGACCATACTTTTTCTCCTCAAACGCCGACGGGCCCCGCGACGTTTTTCGTTACGGCCGCCGGCATCGAACAAATCTCCTTTGAAGATCGAACCTTCACGGGCGATGAGGAGGTGGATGAATAAACACATGGACCAATCGTCTTCATCCAAACACACTATTCAAGACGCGCGAGAGATTCGGGGAAAACAGGCGAAAGAACTGCGCCAGACATCGCACCGTTTTGAATTGACTCAGCATTTACGTTCGATCTTTGTCAAAGTCAAAGAAGAAAATACCGATGAGAAATTCCGGAAGGCGCTGGCGTCGGGCGACTGGAATGAAATTCGAAACGAATCGGTCGCCTTAAAGCGGATGTTGGATCTAGACGCCAAACTCAAAAGATTATCGTCGAACACTCTCCAACACGGATATGAATTCCTGGAATCGATCCAACCTTACTTGGAAGCGAAAAAGAAGGCCGAGCAACTGCAAAAAGATTTAAAGCAATATCAGAAAGCCGCTCCGAGCGACAACCTGCCGCCCCGGGAGCAATTAATCGTTCGCGATCTGGTGATAGCGTTGCGCATGAAACTTCATGAGCAGGATTCGTTTCTCGAGACGGCGCTGCAATCATTACAGCGATTCAGCGAGGACCGATGCAAAGATATCGGCCAAGAAGCCTCTCTCCAACATTCCTGTGAATTTTATCTGCAGTGCGTCGATTCGCCGCAGCGCGCTCGAATCGAAACCCAGATGAAGGGAAAAATGGAGAATATGCCCTTCGAAAGGCGCATTGAAGCCTTGCAGATTTTCATTCAGACATTGGTAAAAATTTCTCCCAGCGTGCGTCACGCCGAAGTGGGGCGATGCATTGAAACGGCGCAGCATTTTCTCAATGAGCATCATGTGGGGGACGCCGTTCAAGAACTGCAAAAAGCACTGGAATACGGGCAAAACGTTGAAATTTACTTGAAACTCGCCGACTGCTGGAAATTGCAGGGAAATCGAAAAGAAGAAATCAACGCCTTAAAGCATGTGATCGCCGGTGAAAGCGGATCGATCGAACCGATGCTCCGATTGGCTCGAATTTATGAAGACGATGGCGACATTATTTCTACTTTCCCGATTTACGAAGACATCCTCGATAGGCGCCCCGACCGATTTTTGCTGCTGACGCACGCCGCTCGACTGGCTTTCGAACAGAAGCAATGGCCTCTTGCCATTGAATGGTTTACGCGCATTCTCAAATCCAAGCCTCGATCCCGAAAAACCATGATGCGCTTGGGCGTCGCCTTGGTTCAGACCGGACAAATCCATCGAGGCGTAACTTTACTGCAGGAATGCAAGCGGTGGGGGATGCAGGAGGCTATCGTCGAATTGCATCTGGGGATCGGGTATCGAAGTCAGGGGCATTTTTCTGAAGCGCGGACGGCGTTTCAGCAAGCCGCTGAGCTGGCTCCCAACGATCCCGACATCCTCCACTGGATGGCGCTCTCTTATTTTGAAAGCGGAGAGTATGACGAGGCGGAGCGAGACTGCCGAAGACTTCTCCATCAAAACAAAAATCCTATCGAGGGAACGATTCTCCTGGCGCGCATCCTGAATCGGCTGGGGGAGCATCAACAGGCTCTTGAATTGCTTTCGCCGATTCGGGAATCCGGTCGGCGCGGCGCTCGATTGGAATCAGGTCTGGCGTGGTTGGCTCTGGATCGCGGCGAAGAAGCGTATGAAGCGGCAAAAAAATTGATCGAGGAAGATCCCGCCGATCCGGAAGCGCGCGACTTGATGGCGCAATCCTGCATCCAAACCGGTCGTTTCGAAGAGTCGTTCCACTATCTGGCCGCGGATTCGGACGAGAATCCCATTCCGGCTTAGTCTTTTGGAAAAAGATTATTTCCCCAGCCGATAATTAGGCGACTCTTTTGTAATGACGACGTCGTGAGGATGGCTTTCCTTCAGACTGGCCTGGGTGACTTGAGTGAAACTCGATTTTTGATGCAATTCCTGAATATTGCGAGCTCCGCAGTATCCCATGCCGGCGCGCAGTCCGCCCACCAGTTGAAAGACATAGCCGGAAAGGCTGCCTTTGTAAGGCACGCGTCCTTCGATGCCTTCCGGAACCAGTTTGCGCGGATCGGTCACGCTTCCTTGGCCGTAGCGGTCCTTGCTGCCTTTCTGCATAGCGCCCACGGAGCCCATCCCTCGATACACCTTAAACGTACGTCCCTCATAAATAATGGTTTCGCCGGGCGCTTCTTCTGTACCGGCGAAGAGACTGCCGATCATAACCGAATCGGCGCCGGCGGCGATCGCCTTGACAATATCGCCGGAATATTTGATGCCCCCATCAGCGATCAGACGCACATTTTTATAGGATTCCATTGCGGCGGCGCAATTCTGAATCGCCGATATTTGCGGAACGCCGACGCCGCTGATCACTCGCGTCGTGCAGATCGATCCCGGGCCCATTCCCACCTTGACGGCGTTCACGCCCTGATCGCATAAAAATTGCGCGCCGTCATAGGAAGCTACATTCCCCGCTACCAGCGTGCAATCGGGATATTCTTTTTTGATTCGCTGGATGGCGCGGCTTACACGGGAGGTAAATCCATGCGCCGTATCGATGACCAAGGCGTCCACGCCGACGTCCAGCAGCGCGCCGGCGCGTTCTGACGTATCAGTGTCGCTGACTCCTAGGGCGGCGGCAACGCGCAGACGGCCCAATTGATCCTTGGCGGCCAACGGATACCGGCGCTTTTTCTCGATGTCCTTCACAGTGATCAAGCCCTTCAAAAAACCGCCTTCATCAACAACCGGCAGTTTTTCTATGCGGTGCTTATGCAAAAGAATTTCCGCTTCTTCCAACGTCGTGCCGATCGGCGCCGTTACCAAATTCCTGCTGGTCATATATTCCTGGATGGGCTTATTGGCGTCGTCTACAAACCGAATATCGCGATTCGTCAATATTCCTACTAATTTATCTTTTTCTGTGATGGGAATTCCGGAGATATGGTATCGCGCCATCAATTCAAGCGCATTGGCGACGGGAACATCGGGGGGAAGAGTAATCGGATTGACGATCATTCCGCTTTCGGAGCGCTTCACTTGATCGACCTGCTCGACCTGCTCCTCGATGGTCATATTTTTATGAATCACGCCGATCCCGCCCTCTTGAGCGATGGCGATCGCCAAACGGGCTTCTGTAACTGTATCCATCGCCGATGAACAGAGGGGAATGGAAAGTTGAATATCGCCGGCAAAGCAGGATGTTATATCCGTATCGGAGGGTAAAATTTCCGAGTAGCCTGGCAATAGCAAGACGTCGTCGAAAGTGTACGAAAGTGAAACGATTTTTTCTTTTTTCTCTGTCATAATAGTACCTGTCGCGAGATAGGGTGATTCATGAATGAAATTTTACTCAATATTAGAGCCGTTATTTCTTGGATCGGCAACCCTGTAGCGGTAAATTTTAGTTAATCCCCCTAAAAAAGGCCGGCAGCGAAACGCTGCCGGCCTTTGAAGGATGCCTTTGAAATGATTCGAATTATTCTGTGGAATACGGTCGGACATAGGGAGAAACTTCCAGATCAAGCGCATAACCGCTGGGGAAGAATAGCACCCGGCTCGGCAGATCGGGAACCTGTCCCGCCGTATGTACAGTTCCAAAGCGGTCGACGACATACATGCCGGCGATCTTTCCTTCTGCATTCGGGACTAAAGTTAAATCTCGAGCCGCATCGAATCCGAAGAATGGCAGATCGTCCGCCATTCCCGTCATAGCGAAGTTGTCGGCTTCCGTTGTTCCATTGCCATTCACGATATAGACTTCGCCCAGCCGAGTCAGCAGCGCAAAACCGTTGCCGTTGGGGAAGATTTCCAAATCAACCGCCAGATCGAGCGTATAGAAATAGGGAGCGTCAGCCCCCGGATCCATCGATCCGTTTTCTACAGTTTCCCACGGCGCGGGAATCGGGTTGCCGTCTTTATCTTCCAGTAGGGAGTGAACGCCGCCGAAAGCATCCAGGATGGCATAGCCGTTGGTGACGGCGACTTGCGGCCCGAATTTCGGCGAAGAGGGAAGATTTCGATTTTCATCCATCTTGATGGAAGTGAACAAATTCGCCGTGTCTATGCCCGATTCGAGGGCTATCTGATCCCGGTTCATCGAATCTTCGACTAAACCTGCGCCCGACGGTGAGGTGATGGGATCGAAGTGAGACATCACTTCCAAATCGCGCGCGATCGGAAGACCATAGAAATAGGGTGCAGGCGCTCGATTGTAAAGATCCTCGTCGCTCGGATTAACTCCAACGTAATTCGATGAATATTTCGGTTTAAAACCGAAGATATTATGGAATTTCTGATATCCGATTGGTTCGCGGACGACCGGGGCGCCGTTTGAGTCGGCTTGAAGCGTGACGAGAATGTCCTCGTTGGCCGGCACATTCAGGAAGGCGATGATTTCCGCATTGTTGACATAATGAATGCCGCCGAAGGCATCGAGCATATAATAACCCTGGAACGCATTGGTTGTCGTTCGCCAATCGACCGCCAACTCGATGTCGCGCGCAATGCCGTTATCCGCTCCGGTAAAATCGGTATAGCCCAACATGGTCAGATCCAATCCCTGAAATGCGCCGTTTTCATCGAATCCGCCGAAGAAGGGAAGAATCACGGGATCGGAAGGATTCGCCGCATTGTATTGGGAGACCTCGGCCGCATAATCGATGCGGGGAGGATTGCTCGGAACGCCGGGACCCGAAACGCTCTCGCCGGGATCTTCGACCGAGTAGGAATGCACAACGGCGTATTTATCCAACGCCATTACGCCGGTCAAAACGCCTTTATCATTGGCGGCGACTTCCATATCGCGAATCGCGTCGAAGCCGAGATAGAAGAGACTGAGATTGGTGGGAACATTATTGGCGTCCACATCGTACAAGCCGTTTAATCCCGCGCCTTGCGACGCATCATGAACGGAGCGCAGCAGACCGCGCGTATCGGCGCCCAGTGCGCCGTCGATCAATCCCGTCTTGGGAAGATTGACGATATTGGCGCCTGCGCCGTCCATTACGCCGGCCGGCGTCTGGCCGCCGGCGCCGGGCGCCCAGGCGTTTCCGAACTTCATGAGAACCCAGTCGATTTCCATTTTCTGTGCGCTGCCGCCTGATGTGCGCCGGAAAGCGATCTCTCCGAATTCGCCGAGAGAGATATCGTCGGTCCGCTGCGATTCGTAGACCAACACGCCGTTTTTCCAGCCTCGAATCATCGATGAGCCGTCGCCGGGAACATCGTCGACGATGGTGATGCGCAAAATAGAGAATTCGCCGAAGCCGCCGACGCGAACGTCTGTAATTCCATTCACGTCATTGCCGTTGCGGCTGTCGTTGGTTTGGCCGAATTCCCAACCGGCGGGGCCGTCGCCGCTTTCCGCTACATGACCCAGCGTCCAATAATTGTCGGCGCTGTTGGTAATATCCACGACGGATTTTTGAGAGTCCGTTCCGAGATCCTTGATCCGCAGAACTAAGGTCATGCGGCCATTCCACTTATCATAGACGTCTGTTCCAAATAAATAGCCGCGCGCCCATTCGCTGGCGCCGGGAGCGTCGGGATCTTCCGAGTTGTCATCGATGCGAGACCAGAGGCCGCCGACCTGAGATTCTGGACTGACGATGATCGAATCATATTTGGGGCGGCCGTTGGTTTCGCCGCTTCTCGGCTGCCAATCCAGGCCGCCGTTTTCAACAATCGATTCAGGAAGTTCATTTCCATAATACACAAAATCCCAATGAGGCGAATCATTGGCGCCGTTCGGCGTATCGGGGCCGGCCCCGGGGGCGTAAGCGTCCTCAAAACTCATGCGCAGCCAGTCGATCTCCATGTGCTGTTCGTTGCCGCCGGATGTGCGCCGGAAGGCAATCTCTCCGAATTCCGTGATATCGTCCCCCCGCACGGAATCGTACACCAGGATCCCATCCTGCCAGGCTTTAATGCGAGACTTGCCGTCGCCCGGCGTCGTATCGACGATATTGATGCGAATGATAACCCATTCGTTATGGCCGCCGGTTCGCACGTTGCTCAAACCGTTGCTGTTGCGGCCGTCGTTGGTTTGCCCGAATTCCCAGCCTGCGGGGCCGTCATCGCTCGCCGCCACATGACCCAGCGTCCAATAGCTGC
>JAFGTC010000049.1 GCA_016934335.1 Candidatus Omnitrophota bacterium
ATGGCCAAAGGGAAATTTGAACGGAAGAAGCCCCACGTGAACGTGGGAACCATCGGACACGTGGATCACGGAAAGACGACGCTGACGGCGGCGATGACGATGACCCAGTCGCGCAAGGGATTTGGAGAGGTTCGATCCTTTGACAGCATCGACAACGCGCCGGAGGAGCGGGAGCGCGGGATTACGATCGCGACGGCGCACGTGGAATACGAATCCGCCGAGCGCCATTACGCGCACGTGGACTGCCCCGGCCACGCGGACTACGTCAAGAACATGATCACCGGCGCGGCGCAGATGGACGGAGCGATCCTGGTGGTGTCGGCCGCGGACGGTCCGATGCCCCAGACGCGCGAGCACATCCTGCTGGCCCGCCAGGTGGGGGTTCCGTACATCATCGTGTTCATGAACAAAGTGGACATGGTGGACGACGAAGAACTGCTCGAGCTGGTGGAGTTGGAAGTGCGCGAGTTGTTGTCGGTGTACGATTTCCCGGGCGACGAAATTCCAGTGATCCGAGGTTCGGCGCTGCGAGCGATGGAGAATCCGGAAGACGAAGAGGCGACCAAGTGCATCAGCGAGTTGATGGATGCGCTGGATCAATACATTCCGGTGCCGGAGCGCGACGTGGACAAGCCGTTTTTGATGGCGGTGGAGGACGTGTTCAGCATCACCGGCCGCGGGACGGTGGCGACGGGCCGCATCGAGCGCGGCAAAGTGAAGGTCGGCGAGAAGGTGCAGATCGTGGGTCTGCTGGAGAAATCGGTGGATACGGTGTGCACCGGCGTGGAGATGTTCCGCAAATCGCTGGACGAAGGTCTGGCGGGCGACAACGTGGGGCTGCTGCTGCGCGGCATCGAGCGGGATGGAATCGAGCGCGGCCAGGTGGTGGCGGCGCCGGGTTCGATCACGCCGCACAAGAAGTTCAAGGCCAATGTGTACGTGTTGACCAAAGAAGAGGGCGGCCGCCATACGCCGTTCTTTAATGGATACCGGCCGCAGTTTTATTTCCGGACGACGGACGTGACGGGGTCGGTGACCCTGCCGGAAGGGACGGAGATGGTGATGCCGGGCGACAACGTGGTCATGGAAGGCGAATTGCACATGCCGATCGCCATGGAGCAGGAACTGCGCTTCGCCATTCGCGAAGGCGGCCGCACCGTGGGCGCCGGCGTCGTCGCCGAAATCATTGAATAGGAGAAACACCCATGCGGGATTTAGTGACTTTAGCATGCACCGAATGCAAACGCCGAAATTACAATACCACAAAAAACAAACGTCTGCATCCGGATAGAATGGAAACCAAAAAGTTTTGCCGCTGGTGCAACAAACACACACCCCATCGGGAAACGCGGTAATCCGTTTATTCAAGCCAAGACAGCATGAGACAACAGGCGGTCGTCGTTCGACCGCCTGTTTTTTGCGTTTCATGACGCCGCCCCATCCCCCTTCCCTTTCAATAAATTCAGGGAGATTCTTTTGATATGAAAATCCCATGGCATGTCAAACCATACGAATTTCAACTCCGCGATCCATTTGGGCTCTCGCGGGGAACGCGGCGATCCGTTCGAAATCTCTTCATCCGCATCGGCGAAGGATGGGGCGAAGGCGCTCCCGTCTATTATCGCGGGCAGACGATCCAGGCCATGGAGTCAATGGCGCTTGAATGGTTGGAATCGCCGCTTCCGCTGGATCGTCCCATCCAAGAAATCATGCGGGAAGTCGAAGAGCGCTATCCCGGCGAGACGGCATTTTGGCAGGCCGTCGATCTGGCGCTGCACGATCACTGGGGAAAAAAGAACGGGGCTCCGATACGAACCTTGTGGAATTATAAACCATCCCCACTTCTATCTTCCTTCACGATCGGCATGGACGATCTGGATGCCGTTATGCAAAAAGTCGAGAAGGCCGCATCGCACCCCATCCTCAAAATCAAGGTCGGAGGCGAACGCGACTTGGAAACGCTGCGAGCCATCCACCAACGGACTAAGAAAAAACTCTATGTCGACGCCAATGAAGGGTGGAGTTACGAACAGGCGCTCGAGTATCTCCCCTTGATGCGCGAATGGGGCGTGCAACTGATTGAACAGCCTCTCCCCGGCGGCGATTTTGAGAATTACCGGCGACTGCATGAAGCCAATCGAACCGGCGTACCCATCATTTTGGACGAAAGCGTTCACGGCCCAGAAGACATCGAATCCTGGATCGGTCGAGCGGATGGAATCAACATCAAACTGGCTAAATGCGGAGGATTGACGCGGGCGCGCCGCATGCTGGACATCGCGCGGAAGAACGGCATGCAGGTTATGCTGGGCTGCATGATCGAAAGTTCGCTGGGCATAGCCGCCGCCGCGCAACTCGCCTCCGAAGCCGATTTTCTCGACCTGGACGGCGCGGCGCTCGTATCCAACGATCCTTTCAGCGGTTTATCGTTTCAGGACGGCGTATTAATCCTTTCGAATGATCCCGGCTTCGGAGTGACGCCCTCTTTCTAAAACCCGCTCTTTGCATCAAGCAGCCGATTCCCCGCCCATTCAATTCAAAAGGATTCAATTATTGAGAGCAGACATAGAGACGGGTGCGAAAGAACTGGTCTTTCGCACCCGGAGCGAAAACGGATATCTCTCTCAGATATCCCAAATGGATTGAATTCTCGCGATCAATGCAGATCCCACTCATCCACTGTCGTCGAAGGCGTTCCAGAAACTTCGATGACATTCAAGAAAGATGTATTCTTGTGAGCTTCGATTATATCGGCGTTTCGATCCTCGCGATGGCAGACGGAGCACGATTCCTTGCCTGATTGCGTGGTGTTCAACTCGGCGTGAGCCAAGGCTTCTTCGCTGTCATGGCAGGAAGTGCAAGCGGCCGTCATCGGGGGAATCGTAACCATGTTGGATTCTTTGTCCATAAAGAAGACGGCTTCCGCATCGCTGGAGATCGGCAGTGATGGAACATCCTCGATATGGCATATCATGCATTGTGTTCTATCCCCCGGGAAAAGAATTTCATGGAATTTATACTCGCTGGAATTATGTCCATAGACTATATAATCTTGATTCAATTCTTCGCCGGTGTGGATTTTATGAATCATATAAGCAAAACTAATCGACTCGCCGCCCGAGACGCCCTCGGGGCGTTCTTCGATATCACTTCCGTAAGGATTATGGCATACAACGCAATAATCTACATTCGTACGTTGATCGCCATGGAATGAAAGCGAACCATGGCATACATGGCATTTATCCTGATCCACGACATGTCGGCGTTCGACGATATTCTCTCCGGTTACGGCGACGAATTTTACCGGATTAAACGCTGTTTCCCGCCCGGTAATATCGTCTTCTTCACCGGGATTATCATAAACGATGACATCGCGCCGCGTCTCGATGACAAAGGCGTAGGTTCCTTCCGCATCGATGGGGAGAGGCGAATCGAAGGTGTAAGTCAGGACTTCGCCCTCAGGGACAATCGAGGTTGGATCCGACAACATATCTTCCTGGGTATAATCTTTGTACTCTTTCGAAGGGCCGCTGTATAAAACACGCAATCGTCCGAGGGTCGAAATATCGACCGGGGCGCCGTCATTCTCAACTAATTTGAACTTAACCGTGGGGAACGATCCCGGCGCAGCGTCGACGACTTCGAGGATTTCCGCATTGAGTCCCTTCAGGCTTTTGGATTTGTTGGGAATCGTATGCGCCCCCACGATGCTCAATCCAAATTCATCGCCTTCCGCGGCGTGGCACATTGAACAGGAGTTGTCGTCTGCTTGGGGCAAGCCGGGGCCGTGACCCTCGCCGGTCGAGAAGTTGACGTTATCGTGGCACGATCCGCAAGCGGAGCGGCTGGGCGCTGTTTTATATAAGTCCGCATCCGGTCCGTTATGGCACACCAGACAGTTGCGCATATCTTGAGGAAATTCAACATGAGAATAATCATGCACGCTTTGACGGTAACCGATGATTTTGTAAGAGCCGCCCGCCTCTACGCTGGGTAGATTTGCGCCCATGTGGATCTTATGGATCATCTCAGTCATATCCACTGAGTTTCCCGTATCTGGATCGGTGGATTGGGGATTGTGGCAGAGGATGCAATAACCGATCTCGCGCCGGCCGCCGCCGTGAATCGCCAAGTTGGTGTGGCATTGATTGCATCCATCCGTCGTGACGACTTTGCGAAGCTGCGTAACTTCACTGCCGTCCGGAACATAATGATACAGGGGATTGGCAATGTATTCATTTTCACCGACACTTCGTTGAATCTGACCGCTCATGGTATGAGTCAACGTCATGTCGATATCATCGGTCAGGGAATTTTCAAACGTATACATATATCGGCCTGCGCCAAGATCAGCGATTTCGCCTCTTTGGTCATAGCTTCCCTGCACGGCCTGCGCGCCCGCATTTTCATAGCCTTCCGGCACGGTTTGAATCTGAGTGATATAATTGGCATAGCGAGTCGTGTTTTTATCCGCGTCGATCACTTCCAGCCGCGCGAAAACAAATCGATACGAAACCTCATCGATGCCGATGGGCATTCCCGAATCGTCGTACATCGTAAACGTGACTACCGGCTGAAGAGCGTCATTGATTGTCACATTCTCGATGGTTACATTCAGGCCCTCCGCTGCATACAACCCCGAAGAAAAAAGGAGCAACACGATGAAAGGCGCCAGGAAAATCGATTTTCTCATTGTGATGTTTTTTACATACATGTTTTCACCTCGATACAGAATATAAGATTTATTCATTTGAATATTAAAGAATTCAGAAAGAAACCGAAAAAAAACATACATCGATTTTTCGTAAAAATTATGAATGAATCCCCGCCGAATAGCAATGTCAAATTCCTTGTAAAAATCGGGGAATTCTTGTGGATTCCTCAGTTTCCCGCTGAAAGTGGAATTCTCTCATTCCTTACGAAAAAATCTATAGGAAAGATGGTTAAAAACTCTCTTATTTTCCGCTTCGCAGGGCGGAGGGAGAGACGCCGAAAGTCTCTTTGAATACGTTGGAAAAATAGGCGGCATCAGAAAAACCGCACTGCTGCGAGATGTCGACTATTGTTTTATGAGGGTGATCGAGCAGCGCTTTCGCGTTTTCGAGGCGAATTTGCTTCAAGTAGGTAAGAAAAGATTGACGGCCATATTGCTTGAATACATGGGAAAAATAGTTAGTTTCGAAGCCTAACGCTTGAGCGACGACTTGCGTCGAGAGACGAAGCCCATAATTGCATTGAATAAATTTCATGACATGCTCGATCAAATCGCGAGACGCGCCGGCGCAGCGGCCGGAACGCCATGCCGGCAAAGGAGTCGATGGCCCGATGTAACTGCGAATCATGTATTCCACAGAGGAGCATCGAATGATTTTTTTCTCCCCCGCTTCGCCGGATGTGAAGGCGGAATCTTGTTCCAGATTCGATTGCGAGGATTCGCACAAATAATTGACAATCATTTCCATCCATTGGATGATGGATTCCACTTTCCGCCTCGACACCACTTTCAAGTTATGAAGTGAATCTTCGAGCGACTCCGACGGGAGATTGTATAGGGAGGATAGTTCGCTGATTTTTTTCTCGAACTGCTTCCGATTTCCATATTCGATTGCGCATGTAGTCTGAAAATCTCCGATCCCGTCATTCCGTAAAGAGACGGGATAGTGAATTGTGATCAAGCCGGCATGACAGTGTTGGCAGATGGGTTGATTGGAGGAGATTGTCCGAGAGGACATCGTTTTATGGGAAGACCTGCAGAGATCGACTCCTTTTGAACTTTGGTGCAGCAATTGACAAAATTGAGGTCGATTCAGTTCATGCGATAATTCTTTTTCCTTCCATTCATCCGATTCATCTTCAAAGACGAGGAACAGATCCAAGCCCGTCGAATCGTAAAAAAGGCTTATCATTTGCTTTAATGTGATCGATGGATTAATGACGGCGTCAATGTCGATTTCCGGCAGATTGGCGCTTGAAGCGGTTTTATCAGTGCGGGCTAAGTCCTTTTTTTTACTCATAAACATTCTATTTCGAATCGTCGATGATTCTTGCTCTTTGCTGGCAGCTTATCCGAATTTAATATTCATGAAATGTAATTCAGCAATATTTTTATCTGGCAATGGATGGATGGATGAAAAGATCTAAGATGAAGGGCTATACTATCGCGTCTGCTCTATCCGATAGGAAAAGTAGAGTTGATTTGATCATTTATAGAAAAGCATTCATACGAACTTAAAAATATTTTTTTACGAGCATGTATTTTTTACGAGCATGGAAACAGAAAAACGCCAAGAAAAATTTTCAAAAGAGGATACTCCATCGATGGACGCAGCGGCGCCCGTCTCGCCCATCACAAAAAAAGACTGGCTGATCGCCGCCCTGTCGGGATTCATTCTATTTTTAGGACTGCTTTCGGATCTGAAAGCGCCGGGGATTACCTGGGACGAAGGGCAAGTCCAATTCGGGGTCGCCAAAAAACAGGCGGAATGGATCCGTAGTCTGGGCGTTTTGGACGCGCCGTTTTCTCAAGAAACGATAGACCGCTATTGGTATACAAAATCGGATCACCCCTCCCCACCGAGAACATTGGCCGCCTTATCGTTTTTAGCGCTCAACGGACGCGTGGATGAAATCATCGCGCTGCGCCTGCCGTCCGCAGTGATTTTTTCAATTCTGTTGGGATCGATCTATCTCTTCCTGCGTCTTTTTTTGCCGATATCGGCATCGCTGGCGGGAGCGATCTCGCTGGCATTGACGCCGCGCGTTTTCGGCCACGCTCATCTCTTCAGCCTCGACCTGCCGGTAATGGCGTGGTGGTTTTGGGCGGCGGCCGCCGGATTTCTGGTCTACCACGGCAAACTCAAACCGTTCTGGTTTGGAATCGCTTACGCGCTGGCGTTCTGCACTAAACTGCACGCCGTCTTTCTTCCCGGCCCCCTGCTGGCCTGGGCGGGGCTCATGCTGATCGGGCATCGTCGGAATCGCGACTATTGGATGCGCGCCGTCCGGGCCGCCGCCTGGGCGATTTTATTTCTTCCAATTTTTTACATCGGGCTGCAGCCGTGGCTGTGGCATGACACATTCGCCCGCATCGTCAGCCGCTTTTTCCATTACGCCGCCAAAACCCCCATCCCTGTTTATTATCTGGGAACGATCTACGGGCAGAGCAACCCTTGGCATTATCCTTTTGTGATGGTGTTGTTTACGGTTCCGGCTGCCATTCTTTTGTTGATGCTCGCCGGGCTGGGCAGCCCGTTCGACTGGAAGCGCAATACGCCGGGCGAACGATCCATATCATGGCTGCTTGGGCCGAAAGGAATTTATCCTTTTCTGATATTCCATTTCATCGCTCCGCTCTTGATCATCCAACTGGCCAAAGCCTACGACGGCTGCCGCCTGTTTTTACCCTGTTTTCCATTCGCCGCCTGTCTAGCGGGATTGGGCTTCAATCAAATTGAAAAAGCGATCAGCCGGCGGCTGAACAAAAAAATCATCCAGATCGTTTTATTCCTGCTGCTCATAATCCCCTCGATCGCCGCTCTTGCCAAAATCCGCCCCTATTATCTGGCCTATTACAATGAAATCGCCGGCGGCGTGAACGGCGCATGGAAGCGGGGCATGGAGACGACCTTCTGGTGCGACGCCTTAACGCGGGATTTTCTGGATGAGGTCAACCGAATCGTTCCGGAGGGAAAAACCGTCAAGCCGGCCAGCATGTCGTTTGAGGTTTACGAATATTACCGGCAGCGCGGATGGGCGCTCCCTCCCATTTCCGATCCCGCGGATTATTTTCTCCTGCAATCGCGCCAGGGGATGTGGCGGCGCGATGAAACGAGGCTGTTTTTCCATGAGAAGCCTCTCGCCAAAGTTGAAATAGACGGCGTGCAGTTATTCGGATTGTATAAGGCGCCCGATTAAACCGGATGGACGCCCGGCTGGAAAGCCCGGTTAACCTGCGCATCGAATTTGGAGGGATGGCTCAATAATCCCAAAATTTCTTTCACAAAGCGATGCGCGCGTTCTTCGAGAGTCTCCAGACGGCCGAGGCATCGATGATGCCATTTCCGCTCGATTTCAAACAATCCGTTCAATTCCAGGTAAAAATACAAGCGGTACGTAAGGGGGAGAAAATACCAGGGGCCGTAGTATCCGACGCTGCGCTGGCACATCAGGTTGAGCCAATCTTCCATGGGCAGATAGCGGTAAATAACGATGGTTGGCGGTTCGAGGATATAATCCGAAAAGACCAACGGCCGGGAGGGATAGCTGTTGAATTTCTGGATATCCAACCGGACGTCCAATTCGTTGATCCATTGCAGGATGCTTTCAGGCTTTTGCAGATCCGGATCGAGGGGCAGGTCCATGGCGTCTCATCCCATGCCGGGCTCCTGCAGCGTCTCGGGAACCTCGTCTCTGACGTGGCTGATTTCTTTGAAGGAAACGCCCATGATGAGGAGAGAAATAAATCCGGAGAGAATGACAGGAGGCACTTGAGACAGCCACATGATCCACGCGGCGGCGGTCGCCGTGGTGGCGTCGATGAAAAAGGTCTTCACCAGAATCAACTGCACGGCGAAATGATACACGCCGATATA
>JAFGTC010000050.1 GCA_016934335.1 Candidatus Omnitrophota bacterium
GATTCACATAGGAGGAGCCGGCGCCCAGCTCCGTCGAAACCAGCGGAAGCCCGCAGGCGGCCGCCTCCACCAAAACCATGCCGAACGCTTCGGAGCGGTAAATCGACGGGAGACAAAATACATCGGCGGCATAGTAATAGGGAACCACCGATTCCACCTGCCCCAGAAATACAATGCGGTCGGCGTACCGGCGCTTCTGAGCAAACGCGATCAAATCGGGCAGCAGCGGCCCGTCTCCGACGATCAGCAGTTTCCCGTCGACGTTCTCCATTGCCTCGATCAACGTATGAAGGCCTTTGTAATAGCGTAAAATCCCGACAAACAACACCAGTTTCTCCCCATAACGCCGCCGGATCACTTGGGCCTTGTCCTTCACTTCCGTAGTGGGAGAGAATCGCGTCATCGAAACGCCGAACGGGATCACTGTACATTTATGGCGATAGGGCTGGAGGACTTTAGACGACTCCATGTAATTGGGCGATGTGACGATGATGGAGTCCGCCATTCGCAAAAACTGATTCTGAAACGGGCCGTAAAGCCGCATCCATCGCCGCTGCCTCACTATATCGCTGTGATAATGAACGACCACCTTCCCCTTGGGGCGAACCAGCAAATGCGAAATCACCGCCGTCGGGTTGGGAATATGATAATGAAGAATGTCCGTCGGTACTTTCTTGAGCCAATAAGGAAAATAAGGAGAGATGGGAGCGGACAAAAAACGGCCCCATTCGCCCGCCTTGTAAACCGGCGCCCCCTCGACTTCCGCAAATTCGGATTTTCGTTTTCGGCTGCAGATTAAAACCGAAATTTCATCGCAGGCGTCTCGGGTGGCTTCGATCATGCGATGAATCGCGATTTCAATCCCTCCGCACGTCGGAGGATAATAGTCTTTATAGATATGCAGAACGCGCACAGACGGTCTCGTTTCATTTAGATAATACGGGAAATTGTACCGGCGAAGCGGCCATCCCCAAACCCGGATAACTTGATCGGAAAACCTTGCGTTTCATTTTAATTCGTTGTACGTAAAGTTGTATTCTAAAGCAGCAGAAATCAAAGCGGCAATGGGAGAACGAACCGAGCGCCATGAAAAAAACGATTTTGCGGCCGACGCTGGCCGCTGTGGGAGCGGTTTTGTTATTCTCCACCGGCGGATTATGCATTAAATCGCTGCCGATTCCATCTATCGCCATTGCGGGGCTGCGTTCGCTGATCGCGGCCGCTTTTCTCGGGATTTATCTCTATCGGCGCTCTCAACAGCATTGGCTGCCGCGCATCAGCCGGACGGGAGCGGTCGGGGCGGCGGGGTATGTCGTCATGACGATCAGTTATGTCGTCTCCATGAAGCTGACGACGGCGGCCAACGCCATTTTTCTTCAATATACCATGCCGGCCTGGGTGTTGATCGGCGGAGCGATCTGGCTGAAGGAATCGATCACCATCGGCCGCATCGCCTCGATCGCCTTATCGCTGATTGGAATGTTTCTCTTTTTTCAGGACGAATTGACCTCCCGGCAATGGGATGGAAACATGGCGGCGCTGCTATCCGGCTTCGGATACGCCGTCGTCGCTCTTTCCCTTCGCAAAGACCGGGACAGCAATCCCATAGGCGCCGTATTCTGGGGAAACGCTCTGACCGCCCTGCTTGTTCTGCCCGCCTTATATTGGCTGGCGCCGGAGACCGGCCGGCTCCTGGCCGATTGGCGGATCGGCGCCGGCTTATTATGGCTGGGGATCTTCCAAATCGGCGTCGCCTACCTCTGTTTCGTCTCTGCGCTCCATTATCTGCCCGCCATCGAGGTCGCCATCATTAGTTTGATCGAACCGATTCTCAATCCGTTTTGGGTCTATCTCTACCACGGTGAAGTTCCCGGCCGCTGGGCGGTGATCGGCGGCGTCATCATCTTGTTCTCCGTGCTGCTTCGAAATTTGCTGCGCGAGGAATCGGCGGACAAACCTGATGAGCCCACCGACTTTGAAGCGGGAATGACTTGAAAAATATTGGCTTATGCGCTAGAGACATGCGAATCAATCCATGTCTTCGGGAAGAGGCTGCCGGCCGGCGTAGCCGGCGTCGATGGCGTGAAAGAAACGAACGCGGTCGCCGTCCGATAGTTCATAACAAAGAAAGACTTCTTCTCCATTCACAAAAGCGGGGAAATCGACCAATCCCTTATAGATGTCCTGAATAACAATTCCCTGATCGGCGATTTCCGTGATGAGATCGTTAATCTCCTTGGTAATTTCCTCTCGATTGCGCGGGCGGGGAGAGGTTCTTTTGTATTGCTTGCCGTTGGTGCGGCCCGCCGTCAGTTTTTCCGGATTTTCAAAAACGGGCTTGCGGCCGCCGCGCGCTTCTTTGACAAGATCATGAACGCGCCTGAAAATTTCCTGCAGACGAGGCAGCAGCGCGTTGGCTTCGTCCAGCGTAAAATGCTTATCGAAATGCGGCATAACTAGGCGCCCCCATCAGGCCGGGATTTCCTGAATATGTCCAACAAATAAAACGCGTTCAAAACAAGCGAATGCTGGATGACGCCTTTGGAGATAAGCGCGGAAATTTCATCCAAAGGGATCAACTCCACTTGAATATCCTCGCCGGCGTCCAACTCTTGCACGAATTTTTTTTCGACGTTCTCGGCCAGAAACATATAGCAAAGATTGGTCATTATCGCCGGATTGGGCCGGCAGGCGCCCAGGGGATGAATCCGATCCGAATCGTAGCCGGTCTCTTCGCGCAGCTCCCGGCGAGCGGCCTCGGCCATCGAACCGTCGTTCGCATCGATCAATCCGCCGGGAATCTCCAGCGTCACTTCTTCGGAGGCGAAGCGATATTGGCGCACCATCACGACCTGATTGTCCGAGGTAAGCGGCACAATATTCACCCAATTGCGCGTCTCTAGAATATAAACAGGCAAATCAAAGCCGGTCCGCGGCGACGTCATAATATCCCGGCGCAGATCGAATACAGGATAACAAGCCAGTTTCTCGGTGGATTTCTTCTGCCAAGGCCGAATCATAAAACTACGTCCTCATAATGTCTTTTATGTCTTCGCAATGTCTTTTATGTCTTCGATAGTCTTTACGATGTCACAGTCTCTCAGGAAATCAAGTTACTCCGCCGCTCACTGGCCGGGATTCCCTAAATAACGGGTTAAAGTCTCCTGCCAGGCGGGATCGTTGATGATCCGCAGCAAAACGCGATTGATCATCTCCCGATATTCACAGCCTTGATAGAGGGCGAGGCCATAATCTTGACGATCGAACACGGAGGACAAGACCTGCACCGGCGGCCCGCTCAGTTTGTTGGCGGCAAGGTAGCGGAGAATGGGCGCATCATAAACCACGGCTTCCACGCTCCCTTTGGCGACATCTTCAAGCGCCTCCAAAGGCGTTGCATAATAGCGGGTTCGGATGCGTCTTCGATTGAGATAGGCGTCGCTGGTGGATCCCTCGACGGTGGCGACGCGGACATGCACCAAATCGTCGGGGCCTTGAATGGAAGACTGCAGTTCATTGACGGTCAGTGCCGAGGTAATGGCCGCCGTAATGCCGGAAATAATGATGATGCTGGCGAACATCCACACCAGCCCCAGCAGCCGCCCTCCAAGCGTCACAGGAGATTTGTCGCCGTAGCCGACCGTCGTCATGGTCACCGCGGACCACCAAAATCCCGATAAAACGCCCTCCGCTCGGTTGCCGCCGAATTGATCGGGATTGCGCCTGCGTTCAAACAGCCAGACCAGCGCGCCGACGGACATGAGAAGAAAAATCAAAAGAGCGAACACTTTCAGAAACTCAAACGAAAAGAAGCGCGCCGCGACGCTGAACCATCTCCACTGATGGCGCAGGGGGACGGCGATGCCCAGACCGGAAGTATGAAAGGGATGCGTGAAATCCATTTTTTCTTCGCGATCCGGCGCTATGGTCAGAGCGGCGGCGACAACATCCAATCGGCGGTCGGCGATCCCTTCCAAAAGCCCTTTCAGATCCATTTCGCGGTACTCATAATCAATCTGCAATTCATCGGCGATTTGCCGCCACAAATCGATGCTGATCCCGCTCCATTCTCCGTCTTCGTTTTTCATAGAAAACGGGGCCGCCTCTTTCACGCCTACGATCAATTTTCGCTCGATTTTGATCGCGCCGGCTTCTTGAGAGAACGAAGCCGCACATGCCGCTAGCAAAATGACGGCCCATAAATACAATCGAAATCGCATAGCCCATCTCCTATGGCTTAATCAAGAACATCTCTCGACGCCCTCTCATACAATCCTATCACAGAACCCTTTACCGAATCGACGTTGGAGCGAGGAGAAGAGGCCCTATGCGGCGCCCGTTTTGCGGCAGCGTGAATGTCCGGGATCCATTGGAGGCGACAAAGGAATGAGAGCCGACCGTCGCTTTCGATGAAACATACCCTATATACAAAACCCCGTTCTGATAATCCAACTCGCCGGCCGGATCCATCACGGGCTTTAAATCGAACGCCTGGTCGTCCACGAAGACGCGCACATACTCAGGAGGGCGATTGAGAAGGTCGCGATACACGCATCGAACATGAAATTCCTGATTCGCCGCCCCGATGTTTTCATACATTTCCGCGGCGTGAAGAAACGGCGGCGGATCGCTGGCGGGCACTCCCAGAATTTCCGCCAGAGCATAGACAAAAAGTTGTCCTTCCGTCTTGAGATCGTCCACCGTTTTATACAGAGGATAATCCAAAGAAAACGCCTTCTTAAAACAAAATTCACTCAAACAAAGGCCGGTGATCGCTCCGGGAAACAGATCGGCGGCGAATTTCGAAAATCGGGTGTCCTGCAAAACTCGTTCTTGATTTTTGTACCATGGCATATATTTCTGCGCGAGGATCTCACCGAAAAACGCCTCCTGATCCGCCAGCCGCGATTCGGCGCAATGCTCCCGGCGAAGGGAATCCTGATTCCATGCGCTGGAGTGAATCCTCAGCGAGTAATCGATATTTTTCCCCCCATCCTTCCAGGTTTGCAAAAAGCGCTTCAATTGCCGCTGTTCGTAAAACGAATAACTGGTTTCCGGCCAGGCCTCCGTCCAATACACGGTTCGCCCTTCTCGATCGAGAGGGTGAACCGCCGTCCCAAGCGCAACGCCGTCTCGGTCGAAGACCGGAACAAACAGAAACATGCAGCGCCTCCGCAGTGCGGCGGCCACCGGATCTTCGGATAAAAGGAATCGAATCAATCCCTCGCAAAACCAGGAAGAAGCCGATTCCAGCGCTTCTTCGCGCGCCAGAACGAAGACGCAGCGCTTCTCGTTGTTCGGCATTTCGGGATCGGTGATCGTAATGATGGGAATGGGCAGGTTCTCCAAAGGGGTGGAGCAGAGCGTTTGAATCATGACATGAGGATGAGATTCAATCTCCTCGATCAGCCCGTCTAATTGTTGATTGTCATAAATGGGAGAGAAAGCCAGCCACGCCCGATCGGCGGCGAATGTGTGCGTAAACGAATACTGGACGAGATTCAGGTCGCTTGGGTGAGGCTCAATATATCGCCGCTTGATCCAATCCCAGCTTTTCTGATCATAACTGACGGCGGGCAACGAATCGCCGCCGAAAAAATCTTTGCGGGCGTTTTCAAAAACGAAGGTGAGAGATTTCCCCGCCGCGCCGTCGATGCGAAAATAATACCAGAGCCCGCCGGCCCCAGGGGCATGAGTCAAGACGATTTCACGATCCGCATTGATCGACCATCCCCCCAAACTGCCGTTATCGAAATCCCAGGCAATTTGAATTTCCTCCTGAGAAAACAGAGAAATGACAGATCCCCATAAAAAAAAGCAAACGAGAAACAATCGTAAAGTCATCGTTCCGTAAAATGACTCATTCAAGAAATTGGTTTTTCTTCCCTGTATGAACAAAAACTCCTTACCATTGAACCACTGGATTGATTCGTTGGGCAAGGCATTGTTCCATTTTTACCTAAATTCAAAACAGGACAGGATTTCTTCAAGAATTATTTTTTTCGCGCAAACCGGCGATTTCCAAACCCAACAGAGCGCCGCCGACAACGACAACGTCTTCGCCCAGCGACGCGGGGACGACATCAAATGTTCCCGCAAAGGGCTGAAAAACATAGCGTTGTATTTTTTCCTGTAAATTATCCCAAAAGAGCGGCCCCATGAGCGACACGCCTCCCCCGATGACGACGCGCTCGGGATGCAGCAATGAAACAGCGTTGCATATCGCCAACGCCAAAGCCGTGCAGGTTTCGTCGAGAATAGTGCACGCCAACAGATCGTCCCGCTCGACGGCGGCGTAAACCATCTTGGCGTCGATGCGCGAAGAATCGCGATCGCAAAGTTCCGTCAAAATAGACGCTTCGCCTTCTTCGACGGCTTCGCGGGCGCGATTCCCGATTCCCCAGCCCGAGCAGATCCATTCCAATTTCTGCGGTTCGCCCGTATCCGGTTCGGGAATCCAGGTATGCCCGATTTCCGCCGCTCCAAGCCCCTGCCCTTCCTCGATTTTACCGTCGACAATCCATCCGCCGCCGATTCCGCTGCCGATCGTCATATAAAAGATCCGGCGGCGCCCCTTTCCCGCACCCAGAAGCGCTTCCGCATACCCGGCGAGACTGGCGTCGTTCTGGATGGCGGCGGGGACGCTCCATTGTTCCTGCAGCCAATCCAGCAAGGGAAATTGATCCCATCCATCAATCTGGTGAGAAACAAGCGCGACGCCGCGCTTGGTGTCGACCGGCCCCCCGAAGCCCACGCCCACCCCCACGATTTCCTCCAGGGAGCGCCCCGATTCGCGCAACGCTTCATCGACCAGAACAGGGATGGCTTCGAGAATGCCTTGAGCCCCTTTTTCTACGTTCACTTGAGTTCGCGCTCTGGCCAGAAGCCTATCATTGCGCAAACCAACGCCTGCTTGAATTTTGGTGCCGCCGATTTCAATGCCGATCGATATAGACATAACGAAACATCGCGTGCGGGATGGAAACAAGCATCCCGATCGTTCTTTGATTATCACTACTTTTGACAGATATTCAAATCCTTATGAAACCGATCTATGAAGCCATGCTTTTGAAGCGCTCCAGCAGCGCATCCAGAATGTAGTGCATCACGACGCCGTGCACGGCTTCAACGACTCCCATATTGAACGATGGGACATGCATTGAATGATGGGCGATTTGGCGCAGCCGCCCGCCGTCGTAGCCGGTCATGCCAAACGTTCTCATTCCGTGGTCATTGGCATATTCCACTGCTTTGATGACATTGGGGCTGTTGCCGGAGCCGCTGATGGCGATCAACAAAGCGTCCGGTTCAGCAAAATTTTTCAGCTGCTCCACAAAAACCCGGTCGTAACTTGTATCATTGGCCCAAGCGAGGATATAGGGCGTGTTATCGGTGAGGCTCATTACTTTGAGCCGCTTTTGATTTTCAAAATCGCTGAGCGTTCCTTTGCCTAAATCTTCACATAAATGCGAAGCGTTGGCGCCGCTTCCTCCGTTGCCGATCAGGAACACAATTTTGCCATTTTTATAGGCTTCGGTGATTTCGTCGATCAGGGCGTCCACTTCGAGGGGATCGACTTTTTGCATCAAATCATTGAAATCATTAATATATTGCTCCAGATTCATGAAACATCCTCCATGAGATTTTCGTTTCATAATCATACTTGACTCAAGATATTTGGCCAAGCGAACGATGAAAATTGGATGTGATTTAATAGTCGATTCGAGATAAATCCAATGCTTCGTCGTCAAAATATTCTCAGAGAGAAAATCGGATGGAGAAGATACGGCGGCTCCTATTATTTTACAAAGGGGACATCCAAATCTTACCCTATTTTTCGGGCCAGGCGAGCGACTCTTTTGACAATTGCCGATTGGATTCAAAGACTAATTCAATGATTTCTTTTAAATGATTACGAGCCTCCTCGAGCGTATTCCCCTGCGTATTCGCCCCGGGCAATTCTTCAATAAAGGCTATATACCCTTCAGGAACTTTTTGAAAAACAGCCGTTAATTTCATCATTTAGCTTCTTTCATTCTTTGTCCGCTTCGCCGGTCATGGGAACGAACCGGACGGGGAGAATTTCCTTCTTTTTGATCCCATCTTTGTCTTTTGTAATGAGCAATAATTCTTGATGCGATTCCCCGACGGGAATCACCATTCGTCCACCGACTTTAAGTTGATCGACGAGGGCTTGGGGAACATGATCGGGCGCGGCGGTCACAATGATCTTATCGAACGGCGCTTTATCCGGCCACCCGCGATACCCGTCGCCGATGCGGACGTGAATATTGTCGTAGTTCAATTCTTTCAACAACTTAATCGCGCGTTTGCCCAGCGGTTCGACGATTTCGATGGTGTACACATCCTTAACGATCTCCGCCAAAACAGCGGCCTGATACCCTGAGCCGGTTCCGATTTCCAAGACGACATCCGTTTCTTTCGGCTTCAGAAGATAGGTCATGATCGCGACGATGTAAGGCTGAGAGATGGTCTGGTCATTTCCGATCGGCAAGGGATGATCTTCATAGGCGTATTGAATCATCTCCTTGGGAACGAAGCGGTGACGCTCGACTTTGAGCATGGCGTCCAGAATCCGCTGATCGGTGATCCCGCGCCGTTTGATCTGTGTGTTTACCATTCGGGTGCGGCTGCGCTCAAGCGATTCTTCCGTAACGCGCGAATAGGCGTAATAAGTCCATCCCACCAACAGAAGAACAGCCAGGACGCCCACCGCAGCGATTTCGCTCATGCGGCATTTCCTTGTGAGCAGTGCAGCGAGAGACATATCATAACCTCCTCTCCTTCTGCCGCTCTCGGCGTTTTGTGATATCATTCTTTCTATACACCAGTATACCATACGAAACCGGCAGGACAGACAGGATTTTTTGAACGATCCAACGGAATTTCAAATAATTCATTCAAGACAAAATCGATGATGATCAAACATGCTCGCTTCGCAATATTTCCATTTTTCGCACTCGTTTTCTGGGGAGTGGAACTCCCATGCCTTGCGCAGAACGCCGATGCGCCTCCTCCCGTTCCCGGCCGACTTTTGACAGTCATCCAAGATAAATATCACCCCTTTCTTCTCGCCGACTCGGGAGAATTTCGTGAAGCCAAGAAGACCATGCGAAAAGATATCTTTCGGGATCGCCGCAAGGAATTCGAACAGCGAATCCTAGGATATTTCAATCCCGATTCAAAATGGAATCTGGGAGAAGGCCCGCTCAGCGAAAACGCCGATTTTCATCCCGCGCAGTTAAGCGACGCGGATTTTCTTTTTTATTTGAAAGTGATGGGGGAATTAATGACATACACCGGCATCGAAAAAGAAAAATGGGCGATCGCCGGCCTGAAACGCGAATTTCTCCGGATATTGGATGAAATCGCTCCCACATCCGATGCGTCGAGCGCCGTGATGCTGAATAAGACGATAGACGACCGCCGCATTCAGTTGTTGGCCGTCGCCGCGTTGACGTATGATCTGGTCTATAACCGCTTCAGTACAATCGAACGCCACCCGCTCAATAACCGCTTGAATCAACTTCGCTTGATTCTCGCCTCGGATTGCGCCGCCGTCGATCCGGCGGCGCGGCCGATTCAAAGCCGGCTGCATCGCGGCGCGGCTTTGGGGCTGGCGACGATCTTATGCATCTCGATTTACCCCTACGAATGGGAAAAAGAACAGCGTTTTTCGGAGCAGAGTTTTCTCCCCGATCTGTATCGGGCCATCACATACACGCATAGCGGCGTAAAGGGCATGGGCGCCTTATCTCCCCATATTCCGATGCCCTTAGCGGAACTGGAGTCGGTCTTGCTCACGGCGATCCCCTGGCTCGACTGCCTGAAGCGCATGGGCTATCCCTATCAACTCCAAAAGGGCTTTTACCCTCAAATTTTTCAATCGTTTGAAACGCACCGGGCGCCCGACAGCGTCAATATGATTCAGCCCTTTCTCCCCGCAGCCCTGTACGATCCATGGATTCCCCGCTCCCAGCCGATTTTCACAATGACGCCTGATTCGATGTATGTTCAGGAAAAAGACAATCAAGAAACTTTCGTTCCATTCAAACAACAAAAAAAGAGCGAAATATTTATCGCCTCGGAGAATCCGTTCAACATCCCCGAATCCCTGCAGCAGACCGACATCAATATTCAACGGGGAAGCGGGAGGGCCATGAGTCTGCGAGAATCTTTTGAGCGATACGGATACCCCAAGAAGCCGACGCCCATTCCCCTGCCCGAAGAAGAACGCGTTTCCAATCCGGATGCGGGATGGACGCCGCCGGACGGCCTCGTTCTTCCGACGATATGGGGGGCGCTCTATTTGCTGACCGAACAGGATGATCCCCAAAGCCTGGCGGGTGAAATCTGGGAAGAGCAGGCCATCGACATCGATTCCCACCCCTACACGTTTCTTTATTACAGACCGTTTCCCGTCCGATCCTCCAAATCAAGGCGGGAAAGCACTCTCATCGATTACCCCGAATTCCGATCCACGATTATGACGTCGATCTCCCCGCGAGGAGAATATATGCTGGCCAGTCAGGCGGCGAGCGAAACATTGATTCTTCCGACTTACGCCATCGACCACGAGAGTTTTTTGTATTCGGAAGAAGGAAGCGAATGGCGCTGGTTTCATGAAATCCCTTCCAGTACGCATACGGAATCTGCGACCGCCAGCCTGGAAATCCCGGCGGAGCAGGCCAATCCAGCGCCGATCCGCCATGCGACGCCTTTCATCACTTCGCTATTTTCCTGCTGGGAAACATACTCGCCCGCCGGCCGAACCATCGTCGTGCGACGCCATTTAGGCGGCGTGGGAAGCGGATATTCCGCCATCGCGCATTTCCCGGATGAGAAAGAATCCGATAAGCGCATTCAATACATTATTTTCTCGGTTCCTGAAAACGGCCGAGGAATCCCATCCGACGAAGTTTCAGATTTTTACAGCATCCATCCTTCCGAAGAACAACTCGAGAATCGCCCGATGAACTTCGCCACCTTCCGAATGGAGCGCCGGGACGAGCGGGAAAGTTCCCGCAGAGCGGCGATGTCCTCCGTTTTGAAGGTTCTCTTCAATCCCGGCGGCATGAACCCGGCCAATGCCTTCACGGGCGCCCTCAATAAAATTTACGAACTGGAACTCCGCGAACCGGATCAGCCGTTCTTTTATTTATGCAGCCAGGATATGCCGGGGAGAGAGATGTATGAAGTCAAATACGCCTCAGTGCCTTTGCCGGGGCTTCGCATCCTGGAATGGAAGCAGGGCATTGAAATTATTGCGATGCGAACCGGGGATAAAATCCAAAACGCGTTTGTGGAATCCGATGCGGACTTCATTATCGTCATGCGAGACAGCAGCATGAGAGGCGTCTTTTATCTGATGGTCAACGGCAGTTACCTTCATGTCAAGTTCGCTCCCACCCAAAGTTCATTCACTTTGCTCGCCGACAATCTGGAGGAGAAGATCACGGCGGCATGGTGCCAGCGCCGCATCTATACCACATCCCCCCCGAAAGACAAAAGCCGATTTTATGCGCCCGGCGTGCTTGGTTTCGAGTGCCCCGATTTCGTGATACAATACGGCCAGAAAGGGAACATGGGAGTGGTCTGGGACAGCAAACCCGATCCGCGGAAGCGATCCCGATAAACCTTTACTATCCGTCTTTCGCATTGTGGAAAAAGGAAAACATCGCCCCAAAAGGGAATCAAAAGCACGAACCGCATCCATCATCATCGAACGGCTTTTGCAAGGAGAATGATATGCCCGCAGAAGAACAAATTGTCAGCGCGTTGAAGAAGATCGTCGATCCCCAACGCGTTTTATCCGATCCCGAAGATTTAATCACTCATTCTTACGACGGCACGCCCAATCTGAACGGCGCGCCGGCGGCTATCGTACAAGCGATCAGTACGGACGAAGTATCTCAAGTCATGCGCTGGGCGCATGAAAACAAAGTTCCCGTAGTTCCCCGCGGTTCGGGAACCGGCCTCTCAGGAGGGAGCGTCCCCATTCAAGGAGGCATCGTCATCAGCACGGTGCTGATGAACAACATTCTCGAAATCGACGAAGAGAATCTAACCATGCTCGTGGAATCCGGCGTCGTCACGGCGGATCTGGCGAATGAAGCGCTGAAGCACGGACTCTTCTATCCGCCTGATCCCGGCTCGATGAAAATCTCCACGATCGGGGGCAATGTCGTGGAAAATTCCGGCGGCCTGCGCTGCCTGAAATACGGCGTGACCGAAGACTACGTCCTGGGATTGGAAGCGGTTCTGCCGGACGGCGAAGTCTTCTGGACGGGCAGTAAATCGAAAAAGGACGTCGCCGGCTACAATTTGAAAAAAATGCTGGTGAGTTCCGAAGGAACCTTAGGCATCATCACCAAAGTGCTTCTGCGCCTCGTCCCCCCTCCGCAAGCCAGCAAAACGCTGCTGGCCTTTTTCCCCGATATGCTGTCGGCGGGCAAGGCGGTGGCGGGAATTATCGCAGGCAAGATCATTCCCTGCGCGCTGGAGTTTTTGGACAACGTCACCATCAACTGCGTGGAGGATTACACCAAAATCGGTCTGCCTCGCGACGTAGGCGCCCTGCTCTTGATTCAAACCGACGGCCACCCGGCGCAGGTGGATGAAGAAGCGCAGAAGATTGAAGCAATCTGCAAAGAGAATCAGGCGGCCAAAGTCCAAATCGCTCAAACGCAGGAAGAAGCCGACAACCTCGCCCAAGCGCGCCGCGTCGCCTTGGCGGCCCTGGCCAGACGCAAACCGACCACCATCCTGGAGGACGCCACCGTGCCTCGCAGCAAAGTGCCGGAAATGCTGGCCTTCATCGGCGAAACGCGCGACAAATACAAACTGGACATCGGCGTCTTCGGCCACGCCGGCGACGGGAACCTGCATCC
>JAFGTC010000051.1 GCA_016934335.1 Candidatus Omnitrophota bacterium
AACGCCGTCGACGCCGCCGTCGCCGCCGCTTGGGCGCTGGGCGTCTGCGAGCCCCAGGCTTCCGGAGCGGGCGGGCAGACGATGATGCTGATTCATATCGCCGATACAAAACGCACATTCGCATTGGACGGCTCCTCGCGCGCGCCCAATCGCATTGTTCCGGGATCGTTCTCCAAGAGCCAATTGCTCAATGGGTATGTCGCCGCGACGGTTCCCAGCACTCCGGCGGTCTTGGAATATGCGCGGCGCACCTACGGTTCGCTTCCTCTGTCTCGTCTCCTGGAACCGGCCATTCGTCTCGCGGAAGCCGGAGTTGTCGTCAGCGACTTGTATCATCGTCTTCTCAAGCGCGAATTGAAGCGTCTGCGTTCGGGCGCCGCCGGCCCGATTTTTTTGAAAAACGGAGAAAAAGCGCATTCCGCCGGCGCGCTGTTCAAACAGCCTGCGCTTGCATCCACACTGCGGCAATTGGCTGAAAAAGGGATCGACGATTTTTATGCCGGCGCCATCGCTGGCGCCATAGCCGATGATATGGCCAAAAACAAAGGATTGATTCATCGCGACGATCTCGCGCAGATTCCCTGGCCGATCGAACGGCGTCCCTTGAGCGGGCGCTTTGAAAATAAGCGCATTCTTACTTTTCCTCCTCCCGGCGCGGGTCGCACTTTGATCGAAATGCTCAATATTTTCCAACAATTTCCGCCTGCTCAGCGCGACCTGGATTCGCCGCTGGGAGCGGTGCGCCTCGCCGAAGTGATTCGCCGCGCTTTTCTCGACCGGCGAGACCGCCCTTTCGACCCGAATTTTTACCCTCAGATCGACGACAAACGGATGTTGAGCGTGGAGTACAGCCAATTGATTGCCGGTCAGGTTCGAAATCGCATCCGGACGCACGGCGATACGACCCATCTCACCGTCATGGATCGGCAGGGAAACATTGTCGCGTTGACTCAATCCATCGAACGTGTTTTTGGATCGGGCGTATGCTCGCCGGACTTGGGATTTCTTTACAATAACTACATGAGCGCTTTTGAATATGAGGATATTTCACATCCTTATTATTTGCGCCCCAATGCCGTTCCCTGGGCCAGCGTAGCGCCGACCATCGTGTTTCGAGGCCGCCGCCCCTGGCTGGCGCTGGGATCGCCGGGCAGCGAGCGCATCGCCTCCACGATTCTGCAGGTGCTTCTGCGTCTCGAAAAGCAGTCTCCCATGGACGCCGTGGCGGCGCCTCGCCTGCATTGTTCGCTGAAGGGCGTGGTTTACCTGGAGGCGTCCCGCATGCGCAGCGACATCCCCCGGACGCTTAGAAAGCGCGGTTTTGATATCATCGAGCGAGAACCGTTTTCGTTTTATCTCGGCTGCGTCCAGATGGTTTTGCGAGATAAAGATCTTTTCACGGGCGTCGCCGACCTGCGCCGCGACGGTTCGGCCGGCGGCCCGGACTCGATTCGGTCATGAGCAGTCATGAAAAACTTCCTTTTCTGCTTTCCAATCCCCACGCGGGTTTGCGCATTCCTCCCGAAGTGCAATCCTGCTGTATTCTCTCGCAAAAAGACATCGTCGAAGACGGCGATGAAGGCGCCGGAGAAATTTATGATTTAGCCTCTTATGTCCAGGAATGCATTTCGGCGGATATTGCTCGCGCGATCGTCGATCTGAATCGATCGCGCGATGATTTTCGGCCTGACGGCGTTGTCAAAACGCAGACCTGCTGGAAAGTACCCGTTTATTCAACCTATCCTTCCAAACTGATTATCGAGCGGCTTTTGAAGCAATATTACGATCCCTACCATCAGAGGCTTCGCGAACTGGCTGGATCTGTTCGCATGGGCGTCGATTGCCACACCATGGCGGCGCAAGCGCCGCCCATCGAAGCGGATCATGGCCAGGAACGCCCCTGGGTCTGCCTCAGCGACTTGAACGGGAACTCGCTGCCCCGGGGGTGGATGGACATTCTCCATGATTGTTTCTCCCGGCAATTTGAAGGCCGCGTTCGAGTGAATCATCCCTTTCAGGGCGGCTATATCACTCGATCTCATCATCATGAAATGCCGTGGCTCCAGCTGGAATTAACGCGTGCGCCGATTTTTTCCCCCGAGCAGAAAAGAAGCCGCGTTCTCGCTTCGCTTCAAAATTTTTGGGAAACCCTGCGAAAAGAAGAGTCGTGATCTCCGCCTCTGACGGTCATCAAAGCCGGAATACGTTATAATATCCAACAGATATCATTATGGGCTGCGGAGCGAGTTTTTATGACGCGGCGTTTTTGATCTTCGATCCATCGAAATGGGAGAAATAAACGATGAAAATTCTGGAATTATTGCGGATGATGATAGAAGAAAAAGCCTCCGATCTCTATCTCAAAGTCGGCATCCCTCCGGCGATGCGCGTCAACAGCGACGTGCGGCGTTTGAAAGGCGATCCTATCACCGAAGAAGATATGATCGAATCATCCCAAATTTTACTGACCACCTATCAGTTGAAGATGTTCGAAAATCGCCCCGAACTCGATTTCGCCTACAACTTGGATTCCGGCGATCGTTTTCGCATCAATCTTTTTCGCCAGCAGGGGCATATCGGGCTGGTCGCCCGGCATATTTCCGACTCGGACTTGTCGTTCGCCTCGCTGCATCTGCCGCCCGTCATGCAGGAAATGGCTGCGCTTCCCCGCGGGCTGATCGTCATCACAGGGGCCACGGGCAGCGGAAAATCCACGACGTTGGCCGCCATGATTCATTTCATGAACAAGAATCTAAACCGGCATATCGTGACGATCGAAGATCCGATCGAATTCATCCATGTCGACGATCAGTGCATCATCAACCAGCGCGAAGTCGGCTATGACACCAACAATTTTCAGGATGCGCTGCGTCATGTCGTGCGTCAAAGCCCCGATGTAATCCTCATCGGTGAAATGCGCGATCAGGAAACCATGTTGACTGCGATTTCCGCCGCCGAAACCGGGCACCTGGTTCTAACCACGCTTCATACCGTCGACGTCTTCCATTCCCTCGACCGTATAATCAACTACTTCCCCGACCACCTCAAATCGCAGGTGCGCCAGGAATTATCCCTTTGCCTGGAGGGAATCGTTTCCATGCGGCTGCTGCGCCGGGCGGACGGCGCCGGGCGCATTCCCGCTCTTGAAATCATGCGCTCCACCCCCACCATCCGAAAATGCCTGGTTGAAAATGAATTGTGGAAAATGCGCGAACTCATGCAAAAGGGCAGAGAAGCCGGGATGCAGACTTTCAATCAGGCTCTCTTGGATCTTTTCAAACAGGAAGTCATCACTTTTGAGGAAGCCATGGCCGCCTCATCGAATCCCGACGAATTCCGCCTCAACTCCAAAGGCTTCTTCACCGGCACCGATTCCATAGGCCTCTACGAAGCCGGCCAAACCATGAATTCATGAAATCGGGCGCTTCTTCAAAGTCCAATCGTTACTCCGACCTTCTCAATTCGTAAAAACGATCGTTAAATGATATCTTCATTATGAGATTTCAAGGTGGTTTTTTTTGATGAAAACATTGTTGAATTGGATGACTGCGGTCAGCTGCGTTTTCGGATTATTTTCGTTCGCCTCGTGGGGTGACGCGTCTTCCTCCCTCTCGCCTCTGCCGGCTTTTTCTCCTTGTACAATTCCCTTGGAATGGAGCGCCGCCGAACCGCTCGAGAGCGCCACGTATACCATTTTTTACCGCCGCGGCGGGGCGGGGGAATGGAGCGGCTGGCAAAGCGCCGCCTCATTGCAGGCCGTGAGCGCCACCCAGGGAGTGTTCGAAGCCGAACAGGGTGGATCGTACGAATTTCGGTCGGCGGTCTTCTCACCGAAGGAAAGCGAAATGGCGATTCTCGCCGATTTCGATTTTTACGATTCGGATGACGGCTATTTTCTCGCCTCGGAGCGCAATTCCATCCATCCGGCTTGCAGCGCGGGCGGATTCAATCGCACTTTTCATATCCAAACGGATTCGGTCATCCAGGGGAACGGCTGCTACAACTTTACCTTTCATTCCAACCTGAAGGATTTATCAAGCGTTCCGCCCGGCGCCCTCATCGGTCTACGCTTTGGAAAGGGCATTCCGGAGAAGGATTGGTCTTCTTTTCGATTTTTGGAATTGTACTATTGGGGCGATGTCCCCGGCGGCGTGGATTTGTGGATCGAATCCAGCAAAGTCGGCATTCGCCAGCCCCTCCATCGTTTTTCGGAGGATGGAAACGAACTCAATCAATGGCACTCCATCCTGGTCGACCTCGATCGGGTCATGGGCGATCCCGAAGCCCGGCGCGAGATCCGAACGTTGGCGTTTGTGAAGCGCATCCACAATCTCGATTGGACGAAAAAGTACGAAATTCGCCTTGACGCGATTCGGCTCTGGCGTACGAGAAATTTTGTGAGAACCTCAATCGACGATACGCCGCCGGCGGCGCCCCAAAATGTGCGATATGAACGCAAGCCGAATGCGATTGAATGGACTTGGGATCCTTCCCAGGAAGATCACTCGAATATCGCCGGCTATTCGTTCTTGTTCACTCAGGATCGGCGAAAAAAACTTCCCCCGACCATTTTGTCCGCCACGAACTTTGTCTCGATCCCCTTCAAAAAAACCTCGTTTTATCAGGAATTTTTCTTCATGGTGTCGGCCTGCAACGAAGCGGGGCTTTGGTCGCCGATTACGCAAAGCGGCTTCACCTCGAAGCCTTGAGGTGCGCTTTTGAAGGTTTAAGAAAAAATCACTCAGTCCACTAAACTCGCCGGAGATATTTATCGTCTGATTAGGGAGGAGGGCTTTTTCGAGAATCAGGGAGAGGAGCGCAAAACGTGGATTGATTCGACAATCGCGCCATTTTCGCTTATCATTATGATTATAACCATACAATGAAATCTTGTTTTTCCGTAAGGAGTCTCATAGATGGAAATATCCGATTTATTTGAATTGACGGCCAGCATGGATGCGTCCGATTTGTTGTTGACCGCCGGAACGCCGCCGATGGTTCGCGTTCACGGATCGCTCAAGCGATTGAATTATCCCGATCTGACTCCCAAAGAAGTGAAGCGTTTGGTTTATAGCCTGCTGAACGAACAGCAGCGATTGAAATTCGAGGAAAACAAGGAACTCGATCTGTCATTGGGAATGGGGATCGAGCATCGCTATCGCGTCAATGTTTATCTGCAGAAAGGCTGCGTCGCCGCGGCGTTTCGCCCGATTCCCCATAAAATCCCTAAATTGAAGGATCTGGGGCTGCCGCCGGTCGTCTTTGATCTATCGTTTTTGCCCCAAGGCCTGATTTTAGTCACGGGTCCGACCGGTCATGGGAAATCGACGACCCTGGCTTCCATCATCGATTTAATCAATACCAACAAATGCTGCCATATCATCTCCATCGAAGATCCGATCGAATATATTCACACCCATCGCAACAGCGTCGTCGATCAGCGCGAATTGGGCGGCGACACGCACGCCTTTTCGACGGCGTTGAAATATTGCCTGCGCCAGGATCCTGATGTGATTCTAGTGGGTGAGATGCGCGACCTCGATACAATCGCCGCCGCGCTGACCGCCGCCGAAACCGGGCATCTGGTCTTGGCGACGCTTCACACCAACGATGCGGTTCAGACGATCGACCGCATCATCGATGTGTTCCCTGAACGGCAGCAGCAGCAGGTTCGCGTTCAGTTGTCTCTCTGTCTTCAGGCGGTGATCTCTCAGCGCCTGCTGCCCAAAGCATCGGGCAGCGGCCGCGTTCTTTCCGTCGAAGTGCTGCGAAATGTTCATTCGTCGGCGGCCCTGATTCGAGAAGGCAAAACCCACCAACTTTATACGGTCATCGAAACGGGAACCAAGGATGGAATGATGACCATGGACGCCTCTCTGATTCGGTTATACGAACGAGGTTTGATCACTCGCGAAGAAGCCGAATTGCACATGCGGCACCCGCCGTCTCTCGTCGAAGCCCTCTCCAAAAAAGGCGGTGAAAAAAAAGGCGAGGCGTTTACTCGAAAACTGCTCGTGAAGCGCCCGTAATCCCGCCCTCTTTCTCTCAAAATAAAGCGGAGGCGCCCATCCCAAAGCGCCTCCGTCATTCATGCAGTGAGGGGAAAGTCTATTCCTGCGAAATAGATTACATTTCCGAAGAATCGGTTTCGCTGGCGAACAACATTTGTTCCGATTGGGTCGAATCGCCCACTAATTTCTGCCGGCGCTCCGTCGCTTCCTGCTGCATCCGCTCTTCTTGTTGGTCGGATTTTCGCTTCATGAACCAGCGCGTGGTTAAGTTAATGATCAGGCATACTATGATGCCGATTGTTCCAAGCACTGTAATCATATAGGAGCAGAATCCGGTTAAGAGCGCGGCCAGCAAAGCGGATAAAAACCAACATGTCACAACCCAAATGGCTCGACCTAACTTCAATTTAGCGTCGCCGCGCTGGAAAATCTTGTCCGCCCAACCCGTCGATACAACGGCGGCGAACGAAACGTAGGTGGTTGAAACGGGCAGTCCCATGCCGGATGCGAAAGCGATGACGCTGGCCGATACGGATGTGATGACCGCCGCCCGCAAGGCGTCATAATGCTGCAATTTTTTGGATGGGGCGATTTCCGGTTTGGGCGCTAAGGCTTCTTCCGGCTGAGGTTTGGGGGCAAAAAGGCTCGCTATCCTGATGCACCAATTCGGAGCGTATAGACGCACGATGTCCCCTTGGCTTCCCGTATTGACGGCCGCTCGCGTTACGCGCTGGGCGTTGCGCGTCGTCATTCCGAGGGCCAGCAGCAAGCCGGATATGAGAAGCAGCCAGGAGGGTACGTCAATCTCGGGCGCCAGCTCGCCGTGCCTCAGGATCATGTAAGAGGCGACGCCCGGCGAAGCGCAGTTGGCTAAATCGTTTTGACCGAATGCAATGGCGATGGCGATCATGCCGATCACCGCCAGGGAGGAAAAAAGATGACGATTGAATTTCTCTCCGCCCAGCTGCAGCACCGCCCATATAATGATTGAAAGTACGCACCATAATGCTAATAAAACGAATGGAACGCCTAATTCATCCAACGTAAACGACCGGATGGTTTTAACGAAGGCTACGTTTTTCATCCCCTTGATCAAGATGAAATAGCCGAGACCCGTCAACAAGGCGCCGGCGATCCAGGGGCCGTGCAATTTAACTTTTTCCTGGTTTTCGCAATCCTTCCCGATTACGCCTCGAAAGATGCGCTGCACCATGAAGCCGAAAGCGCCGCTGGAGATAATCGAGCAGATAATCGCAACGATGACGACGCCGCTCTTATTCCAATGCACTGCATCGAATCCCCCGAGCACCAGGCCGCCGCCCAACAGAGAAAATACCAGACCGGCCGTCGTCGAGATGGGCATGCCGAAGGCGGAGAAGGAATAGAGCAGAACCGTATCGGTCAAGTAGACGCCGAGATAGATGGCCAAGGCGTCGTTCGTGGTAATCGTGGCGGCCATGGGATCGAAAATCCCTTTGCGCGCCGTCTCCATCACCGGCGAAGAGGCCCAAGCGCCGATAATCACCGCCAATCCTGCGATGCGCACCGCCATTTTTCGCTTCATGACTCGCGCACCGAATACGGCGTTCACAATGTTGGTGGCGTCATTTCGACCGACTTCCACGGTATCCCAGATCAGCATGCCAATAGCGACGATGCCTGCGGTGTATGTAAAAAGGGATGCTTCTATAAACATGATAAGGGAATTCCTGTCTTTTCCTGTCTTGCGGCGATTGAGTGATTTCGGTCGATTGTATAACGATGCTCTGTAATCTGGACTTAATGATCCCTAAAAAAATGATGGATCAAAACATTGTTTTGATCGATGAAACGTTGGCGATTTTGTTTATTCCGCATTCTAATGTAGCCGGCATAAAGAAAAAAGACCGGCGACAAGCTCCGCTTGCATCCGGTCTTTTGATAGTATGGAAGGTTGATGGGCAGCTCCGCCGCCAACTCTATGCAACCTTCGATTTTCGAAGGTTGGTCGGCGCCTCGGCAGTTCACTCGAATTTTCCTGTCGAAGTCCTTTTCAACCTTCTCAACAGCACCCGATCTCATTCTTTCACAAGACTTGTGCCATTGTGGATTCCTGGATGGATTTTTACGGGATTTTTTACAGGAAATGTTGTGTAATCCTTTGTTTTGTATTAAGTTGCTTTTCATCAAGATTTCCTTAGCGTCATACAAATCCCCTCCAAAAAAAGGATTTCAGGAGGGGTAAAAATTGCCGTAATACTTGATAGGGGAGGAAAAATGGTTTCGTTACTCGGCTACGAGCACGACCCCTTCCTGAATTTCGCGGCCGTCGAAGGCGTAGCCGGGTTTCAAGACTCGGCAGATATGGCCCGCTTCTATTTCTTGAGACGGCTCTGTGCCGGATACGTGAACGTACGTGGGATCGGGTTTTTGACCGATTATCGTAGTGTGTTGTAAAGGAATAGATTCAATCGCTTTATCGAATTGTTCGGCGGCTTGCTGCAATGGCTTATGGATGAAAAGAAATGTGTTCTTTAATAAACCCAGATTTCCTTCTTCGACCTTCTTTTCCATGAAACTCATTGTATCGTGAAATCGGTCGTAAAAAGTCAGCAAATTGGCCATTCGATCTTCTCGAATCGAGACCGTTTCTTTGCCTTTATAGGTGAAAACCTGGAAAATCAGAGTTTCTTCGCCAAAGAGAAATTCGCGCGGCCGACCGAGCCGGGCGGAATTCTCGCCAGATTCGGCGATGACGACATCCTTGGCGGCGCTTGTGAACCGCTGCAAATGATCGTAACACCGCCGGATGGCGTCGCCGACGTCGCCCTTGATCGTTTCGGAATATTGTTCGAACTGCTCGCAGGCTTTAGAGAATCCGGCTTCCATGCCTTGAGGCTTGGGCGCAACCAGACTCACTATCGTTTTCCAACTTTCCGCCAAAACATATAAATCACGCGGTCCGGTAATCATGTTTCAATGAAACCTCTCCAACTGGAATCATGTAGGATTTTCTAGCAATGCTGCTCTGCGCCGATGAATTCCTCTTACAATTCTCTATGTTTCACTGAAGAATTGGATCGGTTTATCTATTTACATTATTTGCTAGGCGATTTGGTAAATCCTAATCGATTTTCGCTTTCGATTGCTCTATTTTAAGATAGCCGCAAATCATCAAGTCAACAAGCGAGAGAATCCCCAATCCCATGTAAATTGTCAGGAGGGGCTCCAAGGGCATGCGAAAGCGGGTTCTGGCGAAAAAAATCAGGCAGGCCGCCGTATACAATCCAATGACGGCGAGCAGCGATCCATGCCGGAGGCGTCTCAAACAGGCGTAAACCGCCCCCAAACCGGCTATGAATAAAAAGAACGGCTTCCAGCGGATCGCGGGCCAATTTTCGCTTCCCGCAAGCAGCAGCCCCCGGCCTTGATTGTATTCTTCCCATGGCCAGGGTTCTTTATCGAGAAGATAGAGAAAATAAAATTTCCACCCGCAACGCGCCAAGGCGGCCTGGGGATCGTGAAGAATATTCCTTAGGCCCAATCGCAGAAACAAACGGTCTTCGCCCGCTTCGTTCGGACCGTGCTTCTGGATATATTCGCGCCGCACGACTTCTTTGTAGCCGCTTTCATAATAGTTGAAGGTGGGATTGTTGCCAATAAACAAATTGACGCCTGAATTGGTCGAGATGAGAACGAAGGAGTGAAAAATCAGTATATTGCGGAGAGTCCATGGGAAAATCGGCGCGGCCCACGCCAGGAAGGGAAGCCATCTTTTCCGCAATCCTCTCTTCGGGGGCGCGCAGGCGGCGATTTTCCATATCAGAACCGGCAGAAAAAATAATGCGATGGGGCGCGTCAGCGCCAACAGGCCCAGCCAAAATGAAAATCCGCTCAGGCGCCAGATTGAACTGGTTCGATCGAGATAAAGACTCCATAACACCCACACTAGAAAGAGCGTGATGAAAAATGTTTCAGTCATGAACACCGAACAGAAAAAAATCGGATACGTCATGAAGCCATACAAGAGCCCGATTAGAAACGATGTGAGTTCTCTATAGGAGTGGAGCCATCTTACACTTTCTTGATCGAGCAAGGGCTGCATCAGGCGCCTTGCGATCAAGTAAACCAAGACGGCTGAGATCGAGCCTAAAACGGATTGCGCCAGGCGAATCGATAACAATGGATTGCCGGGCGGCATGCGCAGACATGCGGCCAGGAAAAGAGGATACAACGGCGCGCGGTAGGCCAATCGGTCGGGCGACTGCGCCAGATATCCCCCTTTCAAGAAATTCACCGCGCACAGGTAATAATCCTCCATATCTGAAAACGGGCGCGGCTGGTCGGTGATCGCCCATAAAAATCGGGGAAGCAGAGCCAGAAAAAAGAGCAAAACAATCCATTTGAGCGAGGGAGAGGTCAGCGAGGCGGCGAAGCGTTTACGAAGGTTCTCTTTCAATGAATTAGTTCCTTGAAGTTGAATCGTTCATAAATCGATTGGAGATTATTCTCTCATAAGGAACCCCCTTCGTTCAACGTTGAATGGCTTGATATTGGACGGAGAATATTTTTCGCGATTCCAGGCGCCACTTGATTTCATAATGCGTGGCGTTTGCGGCGGCCTCGTCAAACTCGTGAATGGATTCTTGAGATGAATGTTTGCTTAGCACTCGAAAACAGCCGCTTGTTTGAATGCGGTCATGCGTTTCATGAAAATATTTTTCGTGATCGGTTTTCAAGTGGAGAATGCCGCTCTTAGTCAGAGTTTCGGCCATTTTTTCAATAAAACGGGGATTGAACAATCGCCGTTTTTTATGACGCTTCTTCGGCCATGGATCGGGGAAATAGACATGATACGCTTGAACCGTCTTCGGTTGAATCAGAAGTTTCAGAACAAAATCCGCATCCCAGCAAAAAAAACGGCAATTTTCCCGCATTTCTTTGACAGCCCGCAGGAGTCCGATTCGTAAAATCTTTCGGGATCGTTCGATGGCGATGAAATTGACGTCCGGCCGGCGCTTCGATTCCGCCAAAATGAAGCGTCCCTTGCCCGCTCCGATCTCGATTTCGACAGGATTGTCATCGCCGAAAATCCGCTCGAAATCCAGATGCTCGTCGATCGAGCCCGGCGCAATGAGATGCCGGTTCATTTCCGGCGTATATTCGTAAATCGTTTTTGCCATTTTTCTGCATCAAGAATTCATGATGAACGCTATAAGTTTGGCCTCTGAAAATGCAGAGTCATCCAATATGTTCTGAAATGGCATTACTATAGCCAGCCCTTCGCCGCGGGCAAAGGGATTTCATCCGGAGGGATGATGCAAAAAAGGGGACGATTCGTCCCCTTTTCGCAGAAAATAATGACTTATGTTAATTTTGGCTTACGTTGATTTTAACGGATCAATACAACGACCATTGGAGAACCGCCGTGATATCGGGGCCGATCAGGAATTGGCCCGGCGCCAGGACGCCGGCGCTGATGCGCACTTCGTCGACGCGGCCCGGAACAACGTCTTCGGTTCCCGCTTGGGATGAGCGGCGCGCCCCGACAAGGATGGGCAAGTCGCTGCCGGTTCTGAAACCGCTGTAATCGGAGACGCCGTCTTCGTACACAATGCCGGTTGATACTGGATGGCCGTCCAGATACAAACGGACTTTGTCGGCCGCCGAAGAAGCGCCTAAATCCACCACCGCCGCATAATGATGAAATTCACCATCGTAGGGAGCGATGCTTCCTATGGAGGCGGCGTGGAATCGTCCGGCGTAGCCGGTAGTTGAATCACCGTCGTTGAAGAAGAAATCGATCGAGCCCGGTTTGGAAAGTCCTACGCCGAATCGCCACACCCCGTCCGTCGAAGCGTTGGCGTCATCGTATCGGTCAATAAGAATGGCGGCGCCCGACGCATCGGCCGAAAACAAGGCGTAGCATTCCATCGTGACGCTCGTTTCCACATCGAGATAGGCTTCATTGCCGCCGAATTGAAATCCGTTTCCGATTGCGCCGTCCAGTTGCAGGGACATCGTGTTGGCCTGCTGCGTCAACGGTACGGTTTCAAAAGCGGGCGGGGCGGAAAAGGCGGAGGATCCCAACAGGCGTCCGTTCGAGAAAAGCCCGATTGAGTCTTGCGCGTCGCCTTCAAAGCGGTAATAGGCGATCACGCTGCCGTCGACCAGCGGCCCCATCGGCATAGCTTGAACGGCGACGCCTGACGAAGTTCGGCGATCGGACGACACTGTTTTGATCGTGAAAATGTATGGTACGCCGTTTTGCAAATCGCGAATTCGAACGCGATTGTCGCCAATCGGCGTCGATTCGACCAGACCTTCCGGTTGATAAATATCCACTCGAATCAAGTCGGCGGCCGTCGGCAGGCTCCACTCCAGAAGAACCGATCCGTTCATCGGCGTTACAACGATGTTTTCCACTTCCGGAAGAGCCAGTTTCGAACCGGTGTTGAAGGAAGTCGGCGTCGACCAGTCGCTCCAGAGCCCTTCCGCATTCTGGCATCGCACACGCCAATAATAGGTCGAGTCGGACGCGATGACGTAGGCGGGCGTCGTCGTCGAAAGAGACTCGTTTTCAACATAGGCGCTCCAATACGGAACGGCAAAATCGTCGCTGTCCGCTTGAATTTCCCATTCGGAGGCGGCGACCGTCTGCCCGGCCGGCGGCTCTGCTTGAAGATTCACGGAGCGCGCCGCGGCCAGCGCGCCGTCGGCGGGCGACAGATTGGTCGGTTGGGAAGGCGCATCCGCCGGGCGTACGTTCTCATCGTTGAGAATAAAGGCGCTCCGCGCGGTTACATATTTTTTAATTTCATCCAGCATGGAGTCGATTTCGCCGGGAGAGTTCCAGCGCTGCGCATTTTCTTCGATGGCGTCCTGCAGATAACTCCAATACGAATCGAGGATCGGATCGAGGTGTTTGTTTGTGAAGATATGATCCGCCAGGCTGCGAAGCCGTTCGAAATATTGCGCGCGAAATTCCGGAACGCTCAGGAATTTGCGCTGCAGCTGATTGATGCCGAACAGACCTTCTTCCGCGCCGTATAACAAGCTGAAGTCGGATACGAGCGGGAACTCATCGTTGATATGAATTTCGCCCCAAGTGTGAATCATGTTCGAAGGCATGATAAACCAACGCCCATCCGCCTGGCGAACCGGATAATAATTTTTTTCGGCGCTGTCGACATGCGAAAGAAGCGCAATGGCGCAGAGGTAGTCCAGATACGTTTCAATATCCACATTGGCTTCGAAAAACGTCTTTAAATCAGCGGCGCTGTTCAATTCTTCGATAAACGAAGCCAGGTCGGCGATATCGTCTTCCTGGTCAATGGTGTTTTCGTATTTCTGGGCGTAGGCCTCCAAATTGGGCTCTACCGTCATGGAACTGATGCGCGATTTTACGCCCGCTTTGAAAATCTGCGTATCGGCGGGCATGCTGCGTTCGTCGAGGAAATCTTCGTTGTATTCCTCGATGCCCAGAAACAGTCCGTAATAGCCATCATTGAGCATGACTCGGTACGCCTGCGTCTTGGCGGCCGGCAGCCCCATTTCGTGTATAAACTGGAAGGCCATGTGCTCCAGGAAGCCGGCTTCGCCGCGCAGCAAGGGCGAGGTTTGATAATTGGCGTTCAGATTCATGACCCGCCGGCCCATCCAGCGGTTGTCTTTGGGAAAGCGGATTCTCCAGCTTTTCTTGGGCTTGTTATTCAAATCGCCGCCCCGGTAGCGGATGCCGCCCGCTGAGAGAAGGTCGAAGACTTCACCGTCAATCACCACAAGCGACGGCTGTTCGTCATTGGAGTCTACATTCCGGTTCAGCCAATCCAAAACCGTCCGTTCGGCGAACAGGTAGACTGTGGGATATTGGGGCGGATCGAGCCGATCTTCCACAAAAAACGCTTGCGTTTCCGTCTTTTCGCCGGGCAACGGCATGATCGCTTCTTGGCCGGCCGCGTTAACGGCGGAGATTTTATATCGCCATACTTCGTGAGGGCGCAGGGTTTCTGCATAATTCAATCGGAATGAATAAATCCCGTCGCCGGCGACGGCGTCTCCGCCGGTTCCATCGTCGAACATGGCCGCCGATTTCCAATCATCCAACACCAATCCCATCCCATAGGGAGAACTGCACCGTTGATAGTGAAGTTGCACGTCCGAAATGCCGGCTGCGTCTTCCACCTTCGCCGTGATGACGACGGAATCGGCCGCGTCCTCTCCCGCATCCAAAATCCGAGTTATCGATAAGGTTGGATTCAGCGAAAAATCGGAACTGCTCAAACTATAATTGTGCCCTTCCATCGCCAATACGTTTTCACCCGGCTGAAGGTATTGAATAAACTGGGAGGCGTCAAACGATTCGGCGGAGCCTGCTTCGTGATTCCCATCCGCCGTTCGATCCCAAGCCGGGGGATTGCCGCTTACGTTGGCTCTGGCGATTTCGACGCCGTTGAGATAAGCGACAAAACTGTCGTCGTAATCGACGCTGAGAGTTAATGTTTCGTATCCGTCGGCATCGTCAAGATTGAAGGTTTTGCGAATATAGACGCTGACAAAACTGTTCCGCATGTTGATTTCAGTATTATCGTCGCCGTCGCCGTACCCGAAGCCGGCTTGACCCTGCTCCCAGGATGAAGCGTCAAAATCCAGCGCATTCCAATTGGAGGGGGGCGCTTCTGATCCTTCAAAATATCGCCAGATTTGATTGGCGCTTACCAGGTCTTTTTGTTCGGTGCGCACTTCGCTGACGGACGCGCTTGGATAAGAAGGCGTATGCGTGATCTCCATAATGCGCGGCGGCTCAACATCGAGAACCTCGACATTGGGCGCCCCCGGGCTGGCAGGCTGCCCGCTGCGCCAGTTGTACGGCTGCCGGTTGTCACCATAGGGAGCGATCAATTCAAGCGAATTGCCGTCGCCGTCAGGACGAACCGGCCAAGGGAATTTGTCGTTAAATTCAACGTAGTCGATGACAATCCCAAGATCGTTCGTTAAAGCCACAGCTTCGCCGGCGTTGTTGAGTTGGAGAATGAAATTGCCGATTTTATTGGGAACATCCGGATAAAGAGCCGTGTTTTTGCAGACAATCAAGAAGCCGCTGGCGGGAATGACGGCGCCGTTTGGAAACAGAAATTCGACCCCGTCGCTGAAACGCCACCCGCTTAAATCGACTTGTTTATCGGATCGATTGAAGATCTCAATATATTCTTTCTCCAGATTATCGCCATATACTTCGTTTTCGGGATGATAAAAGAGTTCGTTGATCACGACGTCAAAGTCGTTATACTCCAGGTCGCTGATGGTTCGCGCGTTGGCTCGGCCCGGCGTGCCTCCCATGGCGGAAGCCGCCCAATTGTTGGCTTCTCCATTGGGGCGATTGACCTGAACTAACTCCAGGGATGCGCCTTCGCCGTCGGCGCCTTCCGGCCATTCGCTGCCGTCGTTGTATTCCACGGAGGCGATCAGACGATCATTGGGATCGAACAGGCGTACGGCGTCTTCGCTGTTGTTCAATGAGAAGGGAAGCCCTTCTAAGGCGGGGGCCTGCCAACCGGGATCTTTTTCATGAGCAATTAATAAATACCCGTTCGGAGCGATGAACGTGTTTTTCGGCAGACGGAATACATGAAGATCGTTCGAGTCTTTCAACGACCATAGTGATGCGTCGACTGCCTGGGCTGAGGGATTAAATAATTCAATCCATTCCTTATCGTCTCCGTCCGCTGAGGGATTGTTGTACATGATTTCATTGATCACAATCGCTCCCTCGTTAACTGGATGATCGTCGACTTTATATAAGTACATGCCGGCCGCCTGACTGCTGGGCGACGTGATGACCACACCTGACGAATTGACCGCTGTAATCATGTACTCAACGGAAGAGCCATCGGGCTGCGCGGGAACATCGGCGATGTAAACGCCGCCTTGAAGCCTCATGGCGGCGGTTATGCTTACCAGCCCGTTTAAATAATAATTCAATGAGACGCTGTTGATTTGATCGTCTTCCGCAAAAGCGGCTTCAATGCGCACCGTTTCGCTGGATGTCGGCGATTGAGGGAAATGGCGCACGCTCTGGAAGCGAGGCGGGATGGTTTGCAATCCGGTGTAATTGGCGAATCCCGGCGTGGGGCGCTGGCTGGCTTTCCAATAAAGAACATTGTTGTTGTCGACGTTCGGGTGAACCAGCTCCAGCGAATACCCGTCGCCGTCGGCTTCCACGGGCCAGGGATCTGCGTCGTTATATTCTACGCGATCCGCTTCGATTCCGTTTGCATCGTAAAGCCGAATTTCCTCGCCGTCATTGGATAAATTGGATGGGGCGAAATTCCCGACGGTTTGAATCGATGAAGCCAGGTTATAAAAAGAACGAAGGAAAATTTCATTGCGGCATAACAGCAAATAACCATGGCCGTCGATCACGGTTCCCTGAGGAAACACAAAGTTGATTCCTTCCGTAAATTCCCAGCCGGATAGATCGACGGATTGATTGGAGGAATTGTATAACTCGAGATACTCGGAATCATATTCGTTGGATTGGGGATGATACATAATCTCATTGATGATTACATCGCTTGAGGCGGGCGGAATCCCGATTATTCCTCCAAGCAATAGACACAAAATCAAATTGCGCAGCATAAGTCGCCTCCATGTTGTTTGAGTTCGAAAAGAGTTTCTACTTAAAAATCATAGAAATTAAAGAACCTATATCTCTCAGATAAAGGTACGATAACGTTTTTTTGCCGAAATGTCACATCGAAGAGAAAGGCGGCTGGATTTATTCGCTCTTCCTCGCTTGCTCCAAATAGTCAAGCATTCGATCGGCGTGACGGACGAAATCGGATGTGGAAATTTCGTGCATTCCCTCGGCGGCGCCGAATTGTTCTTGATATTGCTTCAAATGAGAGCCGACGAGCGGACTGAGCCAGCGCCCCTGTTCATCCAGCGCCCGGGCGGAGTTGTACGCGGCGCGCTTTAACTGTTCCAATGAAGGAATTGATTTTTGGCCGGCGATTTCGCGTCGTTCTTCCACCGGAGAGTCCAATAACTTCTCATAGATTTGCCGGAGTTTTGGATCCCAATAATTACCTTGCCAACTATAGCCGGGGCGGGCGAGCGAAACATCGTAGACGATTTCGCCTTCTTCCGTGCTGTAAATCGGTCGATTGTCTCCATACTGATACAAGCGCGCCAGTTTTCCGTTCGGCAGGATGGATGCTTGCAGCCACTCAAAGGCCGGCGGACCTGCTTTCAGATATTTCTTGTCGCCGGTCTCTAGATAAACCTCGAGAAGAAGCCGCAGAGCGCCGATCGATTCGGCGGACGTCAAACCGACCGGTTCGAAGCGCCGCGCGGGCGCCGGCTTCCCCTCAGGCGTGAATTGCTGCGCCCAACCGGCCTGCGGCGGTGCGCCCTGGAGCTGCAAAAGGCAATCCGCTCCTCGAACCGCGGCGTCGTAATATCGCTGATCTCCCAATTCATGATAGAGAAGGAATAAAGTGCGAATCACGTCCATCATGGCGTCGTCATTCAGCGTGATGTATCGAGAATATCCCTTGCCCAGCGGGTAGGCCTGAGGCCATCCGCCGTTTTCATACTGCGCGTCGATCATAAATTGCGCACACCGCTCGACCGATGTGAGAAATTTTTGCTCGTGGGATTCTTTCCATAAGGCCAATAAATAACGGGTCGCCCCTTGGGTGACGTCGTCGTCAAACGTGCCCGATTTTTTTTCCATTTTCCCTGGAATGAATTCGTGAGGAAATCCTCCATGCTCCAACTGCCCGCGCATGAGAGCCTCTCCCGCCCGAACGGCGATCGAAAGATAATCCGGCTCTTTGAGAATTTGATAAGCGCGCAGGTAAATTCCCGCTGCGCCTGGAGTTGCGGGCGGTTGGACGGTTATGATGTCCGGCGGCCGCACGGCGTATTCTCCCCATGTCATTTGATAATCGGATGTCCAGCGCATAGCCCAACCGCCGTTGCGCTGTAAGGTTTGCATAAACGAGAGAGCCCTTCGCAGAGATTTTTCCACGTATTCGTTTTCATCTATGCCTTGGGCAAATCCCGTGAGTGCGACTCCCCAGAAAAACAACTGAAAATACGTACAAATTCTCCTCATTGCGCATCATCCTTTTTGATTAGATTTACATGAAATTCATGAATGTTCCGTATTATAAGCCTATTTTTTCGAGCGATAAACAATGCGAATCGCATAAATTTCTGGAAAGGATGCGCGGATGCTGATCTCGCGTTTCCGATCGGAATCTTCTCTACTCTGTTCAATTTCGAGACATCTTTGATTCAATGGTGTCCTATACTGGTACAGAGCAGCGTAAGTCTTTGTTATAAAAATGTTTATACTGTATTCCATTGCGACTCGATCTATTCATTTTATAGCCTATAATTAGGGTAGACTTTTAGGGGGATAAATTGCTGATTGTTATGTACTTATAAATATTTATTTCTTGGGAGAACTTTACCCTTTTTGAGGGTTTGAATCCTGGATCTCTTAAAGTTGGCACGAGTATTGCATTTTGATTAAGGCGAGATAAAAAATGGGAAGCAAAAAAAGTATGGAGGTTTTGAAGTTTTTTCGCCGTTCTTTCGTATCATATATATAGAGAAGAAGGCACAGAAGGAGTAATGACAATGAGTTCAATTATCAATGCAATGATCGTATCAGGGAATATGGCCAGTTTGCTTTTTGTAAGCGTGTTCGGAATGATGATAACCTGCCTGGTCATTTGGGTCATTCGATTTTACGAAAAATCCGCCCAAAAACAGCCAGTCAGTTTTTATAAACGACGCGTCAATCAACTTAGAGGCCGTTATAACTTGAATTCCAAAGAAATGAGTTTGCTTCGCGATTTCGCCCGCATGGAGCGCCAGCGAAGGAAAAAATATTACGAGTACTTAAACAGAAATTCAAAATATTTTTAATCGTGGTTTGCATCGCTGACTAGAAAATAGATAAAAAAAATAAAAGATTTTTTCTCTCTCTACTCTCATACCTCCTCCCCAATTGGATAAAGCCGCTTGGCGCAAACGCCGAGCGGCTTTATCGTTTCTCTAACCTGATTGACCTCGAATCTTGATCCATTTTTTATTCATTGATCGGATAGTCGATCAAGCCGATTCTTTGCCGGGATCAGGAAGGCTGGCGGTTGAAAAAAAACGCGCCGAATCGGATGGAACGGCGCGATTGGATCGTCATGTAAATGAAATCGAAAAATCGAAATGACTTTTTTATTTCGCTGATTGTCCTTCTTGGTCTTCTTGGGATTCTTTTTCGGGTTGTACCAATTCAATGGCAAGCAATTTGAATTTTGATTTGGATTTTGTCAATCCGCCGTCGAATAAAAAGAGGCAGCGGGTTTTATAAAATTTTAGTTTCTCGATTTTTAAGATGTCTTTTTCGGTTTTACCCTCTTGAATAAACCATCGAACGGACGCCGGATAAAAGTCTTCCTGTAACGGATGCAATGTCAGATCCACAAAAATGGTTTTCTCTCGATCGAGCGGCAGTCGATTTTTCTCGCCAAACTTTATCGGTTGAGGCTTGGCGATCCAAAGGGGCGTGAACCGTCGAAATTCCCGGAGGATTTTTTGCATTTCTTCATCGTTGGATCGAAGGTTCTTTAATTGATTCTCCAGCGAGCGCAGTTTCTTATCGACAAAAAAAGTCTCCGATGTGGAGGCTTCGATCAACGACGCGCGAATCCATTCGTCGGATTGCGCGAATCCATTCATGACGGAAAACAACATAGGGAGCAGGATGAATAATGGTACCGGCTTCATATTTACCTCGTTACGCCCGAAATCCGGAAAAGAATCCGAGAGGCGATCGAATATCGTTGGTTGGAGTTTCCTCCGGTTTAGGCTTCTCTTCCTCTTCCGAAAGCACTCCATAAAGATCGTAACCCGCTTGAGGATTTTCGTTAAAGAAGGTTTTGTAATTTGAATAGTCCGAATCGATCAGAGGGGCGGCGTCAAGGCCGCTTTCCAACGGCGTCTGAATCAGAATGGGAACATAACAGATTAACAAAAGCGAAACCGCCAGAACGGTCTGCCACTGCCAGGATAGGCCCCGTATCATCTTGAACGGAGCGAGGCATCTCTGCGGCCATGATGACGGAGCCGGAGCGGCGCGCAGACGGCGGGCGAGTCGGACGTCAAATTCGGCTTCTTCTTCAGGGGATATCGAAAATCCGGCATTGTCGCGAATAAGGCGGGAAACGGCGTGCAATTGCTCCAGAATATCTCGATCCTCCGCCGATGCTTCCAACTGCTTCTCCAGATGAAGAACCTCGTCGGGGGGCGATTCTTGATCGAGAAAACGCGAGAACGCTGCATGTCTTTTCTCGAAAACGGTCTGTTTTTTCATAATAACTCCCGAGCATGCCTTTCCTTCCGGAAGAGGCTCTGTTGAATAGACTTAGAAGGCGTTTTGGATCTTTCTTATCAGATCGACTGATTCTTCGAGGCTTCGATTCATGCGCCTTTTCCCCTTATGCTTCATTTTTTATACGAGTTCTTCGATTAATGTACTCAGTTCTCCAGCTAACATCCGGCGAGCGTGATAAAGCCGCGACATGACCGTTCCTTCACGGCAATTCAGCACTTGCGAAATTTCTTTATAACTTAATCCGCCCAGTTCGCGCAATAAAAGCACTTTTTTATGCTTATCGGGAAGAATCTCGATGGCCGCTTTCACGATCCTCTCACGCTCTCTCTGATCCGCCATTTGAGCGGGATTGCTGGATTGATCCGGTATTTCAAAGATGAGACCGTCATCGTTCCAGGAATCAATGCTGACGGCGCTGGTTCGTTTGCGGCTGCGAAGACGATCTTTGCAGTGATTGATCATGATTCGATACAGCCAGGTATACAGGGAAGATTGATTTTTAAATGAATGAATCTTGCGATAGGCTTTAAAAAAAACCTCCTGTGCGGCGTCCATCGCTTCCTCTCGATCATGGAGAAAGCCATAGGCGACCTGAATGAGAGGATTTCTATGCGTCCGCACCAACATCGAAAACGCATCCGCATCTCCCTCTTGAGCGCGCCGAATTAATTCCTGTTCTTCCATAGCTGTACCTTCTATTTGCTTAGACGCCGGAAATTTTTCCTCTATTCAAACCTTTATTCAAACCTTTTTGTGGATTGAGGATATGAATGATTTTTTTAAAACAGAATATTTTATGAAGTACTTTATCGGACTAGGCGCGCGCCCCGGCTAAAGCCGAATGAGTTTTATGCGAAAAAGATTAATGTAAATCAAATATATTAAGTGTCTTATGTGTATCATTGCCATGTGGATTTCCCCAAAGGGAGAGATGAAATGTAAATTTATTATTACGAAATCCATTTTTTCGTATTTCTTGTTTAAGTTAAAAATAAACAGGACGAAAACAATTTTAGCCGTCAATTTGTTTTAGCCCGTGATTTTTTTGGGGAAATGGGTTATAAGTATAAACCTAAAGTTTTTTTGTATTGGGGTATGTGGAAAAAAATGCAATTTAGCTATTGGGAAATTATCTTGCCTGTAATACAATAAGCTGAATTGTAAAAGTGTTCGGATCGCGGATTGGGTGTAAGACGTGAAAGAGAAAAATCATCGCATATCCTGTTTTACGTAGTACTTGAGTGAATTTTCTCTTGACACCACAAACCGATTTCCATATACTGCTGGAGACTTAATTTAGGTTGCATCGCTCTCGTGGCCTGGGTGTCTTTTGAACAACGGGGAGGGAGTCAAGTCTTTTTGCCGTTATTAACTAGGTTTACGTCTTATTTAGTGGTGTACCGAAATCGTATCGGAGTCGTGCTCGTCGTCTGTGAGAACAGAGTGGCGGGATAGTGAGGGAATAAGAAAAAACAACGAGCTCCAAGGAGGTCGAAATGGCCCTGAAGAGGCTGCTGCTTGGCATCTGTGTGCTTTCAGTGGGATTGGCGAGTGCGGCGTATGCGCAGTTTCCTATGACTACCGCCAACCAGGATGGGATTTTTATCATGGATGCGATCGGGAGGGCGTTCAGCGCTCCATTGGATACGAATAATATCGGCCCGATCCTCTTTGAAGAACTGGAAGCAACGTCACAACAGTTCAATTTTACAATCCCCATCGTGCAGGATGTGGAATTGGTCGGCGACGCGGAAGGAGCGCCCAAAGGCGCCTATGTTCTTGACATTTATGGAGGCCAGTTCGCTCTCAATGCATCCTCCTATGTCACCAACCCTGACGTTCCGCGCATTCCGTCGCCGCGTTCGGATGGAATTGGGCTGTATGCGCCCGAACCTAAGTTCTCCATCCCGCCGTACTGGGGATTTGACGTCGCCAAGGATCTGGAGATCGCTCCGGATTGGCGCGACGTGACGAACGGTTATCGTGGATACTTTATTTTGGATGCGGACGGCGTCGTGCATGCTGTTGGAGACGTCAACCTTCCAAAATACGTGTATTACGCGGCTGGATCGACGGAAATCGCCGATGCCACCTACCAATACACGCTCTATCCGGAAACGATTGATGTCAGTGGTTCAAGCATCGATCCCGAAAATCTGCTGCAATGGGGTCATGTCTCGTATCCCGTCAACCAATCCTACGCTTCCAATGCCGTTGACAGCGTTACGCCCGTCTTTACGTATTTCGGCTTCGGCTCCGACATCGCCCGCGACCTCGAGGTTTCCGTGGAGTATGCAACTTTGACTATGCCGTCGCAGACAATCGAGGGAGCGATCGAGACGCGAAAGATCGCCAGGACTAACGGATATTACATCATGGACGGTTTGGGCGCGGTCCATTCATGCCGCCTCCCGCTGCACTTCGATGTGGATAATGACGGTTCGATTCGCTATGAGCAGGATTACCTAGGGGAAGACGGTGAATTGAATCCTCTGTTCGGCGCTCCCATCAACAATGCCGTCCTGGCTGTACCCTGGTATAGCGATCGAGAAAACCTTCCGTATTTCGGCGGCGATTTTGCCGTGGATCTGGAAATCTCGCCCAGCGGCAAGGGATTTTATCTCCTCGACTCTTACGGCGCGGTGCATACGGTCGGCGACGCTCGCAAAACCCTCTTCCCGCCGGAGGAAGTGGACGGCGAATTGGTGGCCGCCAATCAAACGACGCCTTACTTTGGATTCCCCGTGGCTCGCGACTTGGCCGTCGTTCCCAATAACGCCAATCCCGCTCTGGGCTTAGTGGAAAATCGAACAGCGGTCGGCTACCTCGTCTTGGATGGATTCGGCACCGTGCATACGGCCGGCTCCGCTCAGACGTTCGAAGTGAGCGAAAAGGGCAATGGCGGCGACCATGTTTCGCTCTTCTCGCTGCTCTTCAAATCGGTTGAAACAACGCCGCTTTGGCTGATTCAGCAATCCCCGGTCAACAATTTTGTGGTGGGATCGGAGGCCTATCCGGTTTCTACGGCCCCCAACTATCGCGACGTGATGATCGACTACTTTAATATCGCCACTTCGGCTCAATCTCCGAGCGGCCCTAATTAATTGTTTGCTGCGTTGATTGAATCTACAAGAAAACCCGGCGGTTTCGGTCGCCGGGTTTTTTGCATAGTGCGAAAACGGAAAATTAGGTTTTCATTTGCTCCATTCTTTGCTATAAGTCTATAGGAAGGCGATTGGAGCGGCGCTCCTGGAGGAATAGAGAAATTCCTGGCGAATCGCTCGATTCGCAGATGGTTTTATTATTAATAACTAATGGAGAAGATCAACTATGGCTGTCCTTAGCGAGAGATGGGAAGACAATGCGGCAGGAAAATATTATGTAGACAAGAATTGCATTATGTGCGATGTGTGTTGTGACATCGCTCCCGAATTATTCACGGAAAGCGAAGACGGCGATCATCACATTCTGGCAAAGCAGCCTTCCACGATGTCGGAAGAAGAGGCTGTTCGAGACGCTATGGATCAATGTCCTGTGGAAGCCATCGGTGACGATGGATTGGATTGAAAGAATTTATTCGCTTTTGATGCCGCCTGAATCCCACAACGGGAGCAGGCGGTTTTCTTATTGAAGTCTTCTACATGTTTCTTCGCAACGTAGAGCGTTTTTTTCTCTGAATCCATCTTCGTTCCCAATCCAGCTTTTCCAACAATCCCTCCAAATACGATTTCACGTTATCGTCTTGATTCGCAGGGAGTACAGTATGGAAGCGGCGTTAAGAAACGCCCATCAAATAAATTTTGGGGAAAGCGACCGCCAAGGAGATCTGTATGTCCGAACGATGCATCGTCGTGGGGGGAGGCGTCGCCGGTCTGCTGAGCGCCCGTCGTTTGAGCGCCGAAGGATTTGACGTCATCCTCATGGATCGCAGCCGGATAGGATGCGAATCCTCTTGGGCGGCCGGCGGCATCCTGTCGCCTCTCCAGCCCTGGCGATCCCCCGAAGCCGTCGCGGCGCTGCATGAATGGTCGGCGCAGCGCTTTTTGTCTTTTGCGGACGAGTTGAAGCGGGAGACAAACATCGATCCGGAATGCATGCGGAGCGGCATGTTGATTCTGGATGTCACAGACGCTTCGCCGGCGCTGCAATGGGGGAAGCAGCGTTGCATCCCCATTGAACGCATGCCCGCCGGCGATATTCTGCGGCGCGAGCCGCTTCTGGCGCGAATAGGAGGCGAAGCCTTATGGCTTCCTCAAACCGCGCAAATTCGCCCCCCTCGTCTGATCAAAGCCTTGAGCAAAAGCATAAAATTGCGAGGAGTTCGCTGCGAAGAAAATACAGAAGTTGCTTCGATTCGCATTGAAAAAGGTCGAGCGGCGGGAGTGGAAGCCAATCGAAAATTCTGGGGCGCCGATCTTGTGCTCATCACAAGCGGCGCCTGGAGCGGCGCCCTGCTGAAATCCTTGAACATCGACAATGACATCCAGCCCGTTCGTGGACAAATGATCCTTTTCAAAGCGGAGCCGAACAATCTTCTCAGCGTCGCCCAATGCGGAGATCGTTATTTAATTCCCCGGCGGGACGGCCGGATTCTCGCCGGCAGCACAGTGGAATATGCCGGCTTCGATAAACGCAACACTCGCGAGGGCGTCGCCTCTCTTCATGAATCAGCCGTACGTATGCTTCCTTTCTTAAGGGAATGTGAAATTGAATGTCAATGGGCGGGATTGCGTCCGGGAAAGAAAGACGGCGTCCCTATGATCGGGCCGCATCCTTCCGTCCAAGGATTATTCATGAACACGGGGCATTTTCGAAATGGAATGGCTTTGTCCCTGGCCTCCGTGCATGTATTGGTCAGTTCGATTCTTGGGCAAACGCCCGATCTTGATCCCCATCCTTATCTGCCGGATCTTTAAAATCTGAAATATCATTCGCGCCTTAAAAGTGGTATCATAAAAAGATCGAAGTAGAGCCGGAGGTGATCATGGTTGGCCGCCGCTGTTTTCTAACGCTGTTAAGCCAGTTGTCCGCCGGCGTCATGCTGAGCGCGGGCGCCAATGCTCCCGAAAGACAACGCAAAAAAGACCGGCTGGGCGAATGGCTGCCCGTCCGGAAATTGGGCGATACCGGGGAAGATGTGACCATGCTGGGGATGGGAGGATGGCATTTCGGCGAAGGAGAAGACAAAGACGGCCTGGCCATTTTAGAAGAAGCCCTGCAGCGCGGCGTTCGATTCATCGATTGCGCATCCGAATATCAGAATGGCGGCAGCGAACAGCGCATGGGGCGGATTCTGACGCCCAAATATAGAGATGTTGTTTTTTTGATGACGAAGGCGATCGGGAAAGATGCAAAAAGCGTAGAACAGGAATTGGACAATTCTCTGAAAAACATGAAGACCGATCACCTGGATCTATGGCAGATTCATTCCATCGAAAGCCCGGAGGACGTTGATCGGCGCATCGAAAACGGCGTCTTGGATGTATTTCTTCAAGCCAAGGAATCGGGTAAAGTTCGCTATATCGGTTTTACGGGCCATCGGAATTATCGGGCGCATCTCCGAATGCTGGAGCGTACCAAAAATTCGAATCCTTTCGACGCCTGTCAAATGCCGATCAACGCTCTCGACCCAAGTTATAAAAGTTTCATCGTCAACGTTCTGCCCAAGTTGGTCGAGCGGAAAATCGGCGTGATTGCCATGAAAACCCTGGCTTTCGGTAAGTTCTTTGACAAAAACATGCGTCCGGGCGAAAAGCAGAAAGAAGACAATAAACCGAATCAAATCATCCCCGGCCGCATGAGCTTAAAAGAGGCGCTTCATTTCGTCTGGTCGCTGCCGGTCAGCGTTCTGGTTTCGGGTATGTTGAATCCAAACGAAGTCAAGGAAAATGCCGCACTGGCCAAAAACTGGGAGCCGATGGAGCCTCTGAAAAGAGAAGCGTTGATTTCGAAAATTTCGGATATGGCGGGTAATCAGATCGAATGGTATAAAGAATAATTGCATGATTTTCAGGGTTTTTTGAAAGAAAGATTTTTCTCCATGGATAAAACAGAAGCGAATCGAGCGCGTTTATATCACAACCTGGCGTCGCCGGCGGTATTATTCTCCCTATTTGTTTTGGCGTTGTTCCTGCGAATGGGCTCTCTGGATTGGGGATTGCCTTTTCGGCTCCATCCGGATGAATGGAAATATGTGTCGGGGGGCGCCAATTGTCACAGAGGGCATTGGAATCCCAAGTACTTTCGCAATCCTCCCGGTTTTTCCTATCTGAATGCGCTTTGGCAGCCGGTTTGGCTGAAAATCCATACGCCGGTCGAGGTTCCCGAATGGCTGGGAATTGATCCGATGTGGCTGAAGCCCCGCGAAAATGTGGAAGCGGCCTTTCTCTATCGTCCCTTCGATTTGGTGTTGGGAGGGCGCATGCTCTCCGCCGTCATGGGCGCGATGACGTGTATAGCCGTTTTTTTTCTGGTTCGCACGCGTCTGCCCGATCTTTATGCGCTTGGAGCGGCGCTCTGGACGGCCGTCTCGTTCGCCAATGTTCGAGAAAGCCATTTCGCCGTCAACGATGCGGCGGCCGCCTGTCTTGTCAGTTGGGCGGCGGTTGCTGGATTGCGCGCCTATCGGAATGGCCGTCTTCGCTGGACGATCTTCGCGGCGGCCCTCGGGGGCGCGTCGGTTGCGTTTAAATATAACATGTTTCCCCTTATTCTCGCTCTGATGGGATTATGGGGTTTGCGCTTTTGGACGAGTCAAAAAGAAATGCGAAGAGCGAAGCGCTTCGGACGAATCCTTCGCGATACCGCCTTGATTGGATTCGTCAGCCTGCTCTGCTTTCTTTTAATCTGTCCGTTCCCGATTATCGACGCCCCGGCGTTCTTCATGGAAATAGGCAAGCTTCAAACCGCCGCCGCCAAGCCTTGGCAGGGACAGGATGCGCGTTGGTCCGGCGTTCAATTAGCCGAAACCATTTGGATCAGCGAAGGGAGGCTTGTTGCTCTTTTCGCGCTGGCAGGCTTGTTTTTCACGTTTCGCCGCCGATATTGGGAATTTGCGATCTTTCCAATCTTATATGTTCTGCTAGTGACTTCTCATCCGCTTTTTTTTGTGCGATTCTCTCTTCCCCTGCTTCCATGGATTGCATTGTGGGGAGCGACGGCCGTTTATGAATTATCCCTGCGATGCAGGCGGCGGGCGATTATCGCAGGGATTCTGGCCTCATCCATTTTCCTGCTTGGTGCGGTTGAACCGCTCCTCAAAGATTTGCGCAGCAATTATCTCTTGAAACAGACGGATTCCCGCATTGAATTTTTACATTGGCTTCGCACCGAACGGTCGGAAAAAGCTTTGATGGCCCTGGATCAATTCTCCGTCCCGCTGGTCTATCGAAGCGTGGCGGACTTCTGGACCGCTCCATTGGATCCGCGAATTATCTATATTGACAGCCTGCCCTCGGATCAATTAGATCAACTCAATACTCTGAATAATCCGGTGGCATGGATAGCCGTGAGCGATTTTGTTACATTGCCTGGATATCTGCCTGATTCCTATGAGGAAAGGCGGGAGGCTCTTTGCGCATTTGCCGGAAATGATGAACCGGTCAAAATCTTTCAACCTTTTGCGAATCAATGGCATCCGGGGCGATTGGATGCGGAGGACGCGTACAGTCCGTTTCGGAACTTGTGGAATCGGAGGCAGCCGGGCGCCGTAATTGAAATATTCGCGAAAACATAGGTTAAATTTTGGGCATTTATGTGTAAGATATTTATTGTATCGAATTTATTTTGGATGCCTTAAACTGGAAAAGGTTTCGCCTCAAATTCATAGTTGAAGGTGCATCGGGATATGGGCGATTCGAAGAAGAATCAAACTGTACTGATTTCTGATTTGGAAGATCTCCAGAGGATAATTGGAGATATAGAGCGCAAACTAGCGGATCGCGAACGAATCGTTAACGATATACAATTGTTCAAATCGATCGTCGACGCTTCGCCCGAAGCCATCGCGCTGTACAATGCGGAAGGGGGCATTGTCTATAGCAACGCAGCGCACGAGAATTTATTTCATCGTCCTCTTGAAGAATCTCTCCAATTGAATGAGACCGATTTTTTCCCTCCCGAATCGATCGATATCCTGAAAAATCAGATAAGGCCGGCTTTAATAGACGGACGCGATTGGGAAGGAGAATTAACCGCTCGCGACGCCCAGGGACGCTTGTTTCCTCTATGGCTGCATCAAAAAGCCTTTTTGGATGAAGAGGGGGATTTTCTTTATTCTTTCGGCGTCATGCACGACCTTTCGGATCGGAAATCCAAAAAATGGGCCTGCCTTTCCACATTCCCCTTAAAAAAAGCGGAGAGTCAAATTAGCGGAGTGATTGAGCATGTAGTCGATATTTCCGAGCGAAAACAAAGCGATGAAGCGCTGCAGACTACATTGTCTATTCAAGAAGCGCTGCTTTCCACCATCCCCGCTTTCGTTTATTTGAAAGACAAAGATCTTAAGTACATCTGCGTTAATCAAACCTACTCCGACTTCATTGGATTATCTCGCGAAGAGATACTCGATCGCTGCGATTTTGACTTTTTCCCGAAACAATATGCCGAAAAATTTCGCAGCGACGATATCCGCATTATGAAAACCAACACGCCCGCGTTGAATTATGAGGAAAAAGTCGAAACGCTGGATGGAAAAGTGATCTGGGCGTCGACCAGCAAAACACCGCTGCGGAATTCGAATGGATGCGCCGTCGGGATCGTAGGCGTCTCGATGGATGTCACAGAAAAAAAGCGATGGGAAGAACATTTTCGTCAGGCGCAAAAGATGGAGGCTGTCGGTCATTTAGCCGGAGGCGTCGCCCATAACGTCAATAATTTATTGACCGGCATTATTGGCAACTTGAGCATCGCGCTTATGAAAGCCCCTAGCGGAATCTCCGATTATCTGCGTAAAGCGCAGGATGCTTCGCAGCGCGCCGCAGACCTGGCCGACAACCTGTTGGCGTTCAGCCGAAATTCAGAACTGAAATTAAAGCAGCTCAATGTCAATCAGATTCTTGAGAAAGTATATGATTTGGCGCGTCAGACCATCGACCGCCGAATTGATCTGCAAATCAATCTTGAAGAGGATCTTCCCCCCGTTTCGGCCGATCCCGCTCAAATCAGCACCGTTTTGATGAACTTGTGCATCAATGCGCGCGATGCCGTCAATCGAATCATCAACGAGAATATCTTTCCTCATCGGAAAGATGATCGCTTTGAAATCCGCCTTGAATCCGCCTTGCTGGATCCGCTGAAAAATCCGTGCGCCGCCCGAAAAGTTTCCTGCGCCGGCCCGATTGTCGTCCTTCGCGTTTCAGATAATGGGATCGGTATGGATAAAGAAACCCAAAAGCGGATATTTGAACCCTTTTTCACGACCCAGAAAACAGTCGGCGCCGGATTGGGATTGGCCAGCGCGTTCGGCAGCGTCGCCCAGCATAATGGTTGGATCGATTTTACCAGCGAATACGGCGTCGGAACGACGTTCAATGTTTATTTGCCCGCTTCACGGAGGTCGGAGGAGGTTGATGCGGTTGAGCAAGAAAATACGGGCCGCATCGATTTACAAGGCAACGTAGATTTACAAGGCCGCGTTGATTTACAAGGCAATGAGTGCATCCTGATCGTCGATGACGAAGAAACGATCCTCCATCTTGCCAAAGAGGTTTTGGAGGAAAATGGATACGGCGTTCTATTGGCGAAGGACGGTCAACAAGGATTGGATCTTTATTTCCAGGAGCGCGACCGAATCGATTTGATCTTGTTGGATCTCTCTATGCCGAAAGTGTCCGGCAGGGAATTTTTGAAGAAAACACAAAATACAGATTCTTCGATAAAAATTATCGTCAGCAGCGGTTATTCAAGCAGCGTGGATGTTTCGTCGTTGAAGAACCTTGGCGTTTGCGGCATGCTCTCCAAACCTTATTATCCGCGCGATCTTCTCGATATGATCCGGCGATCTTTAGACGGAGTCGCGTCGCTCGAAACCGCATGACGAACATGAAGCGCTCCCATCTGGAGAGAGATTGATCTTAATCCTGTTTTTGAATCTGAAGTTGTTGATCCAGTTGATCGGCCAGATCGTTTAATTCTTGAATACGTTGGGGATCGGCGGATTCGCCCAGGTAGTCGATCAGGTCGCGATAATGGCCGGGATAGACGGGATTGATCTCGATAATGCGTTCCAATTCGCGAATGGCGGCTTCTCGGTTTCCCTGCCGCCGGTAAATCTCCGCCAGCCATTTATGAGATTGGATGTCTTCCTGAAGCCGTATGGCTTGTTGAAAGGACTTGATCGCCTCTTGATTCCATCCCTGCCGGGCATAGTTTATGCCAAGCAGAAAATGCGTTTGATGCGACCATGGATCAAGCGTCCGAGAGCGATCCAAATGATAAATGGCTTCCATCCCAACGCTTTCGAATCCCTGACGAAGATGCTGATTGCCTCGATATTGCAATAGCGCATGAAAACACAAGGCTATCGCCAGAATCGTCCCGAAGACTTTAAGCAGAATGGAGGAAGAGCCGGATTCGCCGCCCTCATCGCTGCATCTTGAGGATGCCGTCAAATAAGATCCAAGAGCGACGACCAGCAGCGTACTGGCCGGCAGGTGAAAAGGAAAACTCGAGAACGAGTGAATGACCGCCGTCCATACTCCCGCGTACGCCGCCCATGCAAACCAGGGGTGCTCCGGGCGTCGCAGCCTCCGGCTTGCCGCCCGGATCCAGGCCGCCGCCAGCCACCCTAGCGCTAAGACGCCCAGGGGGCCGCATTCCGCCGCAGTTTCCAGCCATTGAAAATGCGGCTGATCGACGGCCACCACGTAATCGCGGTCATGGGCGCGCCACTGTTGTTTATAATTGATCCCCTGGTAATATTCATGAACCGTGAGGTAGTTGCCGAATCCTATGCCGGTTAATGGATTTTCGTTGATCATGATTCGCGTGGTCCGCCAATTGAAGCGGCGCGCCCCCATGCCCGACCACCAGTGCGACGATTCCCAGGCCTGCCTGTATAAAGAACGCCCGTGGCTGTTGTAGGGATTTTCCAGCATGTACCAGCCTATCGCAAACGCGATGATCCCCCCCAGCGCCAGCAGGCGCATCCAAGGAAGGCGAATCCCCCCGAACAAGGCGAATGCGGTGATGAGAGTAATCGTCAATGCGACGATCTGGCCGGTGACGGCCCCGACGCAAAAAGTGACGGTTTGGCAGGCGGCGATAAGCAGGACGGCGGCGCCGGCCGCCGCAAATTCAATGAGGCTGCATTTTTTTCGAAGCCCCAATCCAATGGCGACCGGAAGAAGGATGGCGAGATAGCCGGCGAGAAAGTTGGGATTGCCCAGCGTTGAAATCACTTTGGCGCGCCAGTCGCGCACGCCTCCGCTCGAAGCCGCAAAATCGACGCCGTAATCCTGGAGGAGGCCGTAAAGCGCAATCAGGCAGGCGGCCGGCAGAAGAATTCTCGCCGCCTGAACCGGCGATCCTCCCAGGCGCCAGAAGCGCAGGAAGCCGTAATAGAGGCTGATAAACATCGCCAGATTCAACAGCGCGCGAATTTGGATCGGCGTACGGTAATGAAGAACGGTTGACGCCAGCGATATCAGAAACAGCGCCAGCAGCGGCTTGCTTAGAGCCGATTGAACCAGGGCGCTTCTCCAAGGCTGATAACTGATCAGCATAATCCAAAGCGCGGCGCATAACATCAGCCAAACGGTTTTGGGAAGCAGATACGAGTCATACGTACTGATGCTGATGACCAGCGGCGTAAAGGCCAGGATGATGTAGGCCAGTAATTTCTCCCATTTTTGCAAAGAAATCGGTTCGGCTGCGTTCATGGCATGTTCTCGGTGGAATCGCTTTTTCTTTCTAATTTGTAAATATGGCCGCCGGGGATATAGGGATCATAAAATGTGGATATTTGCGCCCGGTCAATGGGAATCAATCCCAAATACTGAAACTTCGATTCTTCCATCCATGACCGGGGCGGGGGATTGACGAGCGAAAACGAGGTGATGTAAATCGGCCCTCTGGCCAGTAGAGGATCGATGAGTTCGCTCCGGATGCTTTGCAGCCAGAGGTCGCGGGATGCAAAGAGTTGGCCATGCTTCGGCGGAATGGCGATCGACAGCCTCCGGCTGATTTTCTCGCTGTACCAGTCCAGGCGAAGAAAGCCGGCGCCTACTAGGATTGTGTGGGGATGGCGGTTTTCGACGATTTGCTGATAGAGCAATGGATACAATTCATTGTCGGCGGTTTCGTATGTCAACCCCGTAATCAATGGAGCGCCGTCCGGGATTTTGCGCCAAACGCCGGCGCCGTAGGCGGCCGCCGATCGATCCGTCATGCCCCCGAAGCGTTCCGGCAAGGCGCCGTTGCCTATGGCGTAATTCGACAAGGCGAAAGGACGCTCCAACAAGCCCTCCTTCCCGTCGAATCGCACCCATAAGGGAAGCAGGGAGGCCGTTAGAAAAAATAGAGCGGTTAGGCGAACGATCGATCTTTTGATGCCTTGGCTGCCGAAATCAGACAAAATACCCGCTATGCCGAACGCCAGGGGAATCGTCAAAATGATCAGGGAAGGCAATAGAAAAACCTGCCAATCGCCTACGCGGTACAAAAAGACGAATCCTTGATAAACCGCCAGGCAAAGAATCGTGAAAACGGCCAGCCAATTCGCTTTTTTCCACAGAACCCAAAATCCCCATAGAAGAGGCAGAATCAGGATGCTGTAACATAAAAAAGGAAGCAGGAGCAGTTGCAAAAATCCTGTGAGAATGGAATAGAGATCCGATTGAAGAAGATCTTGCATGCTCTGCGCGATGATTCCTGCATACAATTCTCCGCTGATGAGCTGATACAGGCGCGCCGCATTGTCGGGATTATACCAGTTAATGGCGGGATCCTGCGATGCGCGCCAAGGGAAGTAAGCCAGGCACAAAAGAGGCATCAAAAAACAAATCAGCGATCGCTGAATGGTTTTTGACCAGTTCCCGGATTCAATCGTCTGAATCCCGAACCAGTGCGAGGTCCGCCGGGAAATGCGCAGGAAAAAAAACAAAGCGATCAGGACTATAATGAAGATCGATAAGCGATGATGAACGAGCATGGCGCCGGCGAGAAATGCCAGCAGGGGTGTTGCGCGTTTGGGATTCTGCATCGCATAGCCGAAAAACCATAACGCCAGCGCGAATTGCAGCGCGAAAAGCGCATAGACTTCGGCGATCCGGCTTTGAGAGGCGGTCAGAGGAGTCAATGACCAAGCCAGCGCCGCCGCAAAGGCGGGCAGGGATGTCAACAAAGGTCTCTCTCCGAAAACCGTCTCCAATATCCGTCGAAGAAAACTCCACAACACCCATGCGGCCAGTGCGGAACAAACAGCGGAAAATAAATGCGCGCGAAATATAATCGTTCCGGCGGGCAGCGCTTGAAAGATTCGCAAAGCTAGCATATACAGGGGGTAGCCGGTGGGGTGAGGAACGCCCAGAATCCAGGCGCTGGCCGCCAATTCGGGTGAATCGCCCCATACCAAATCCTGGGGAAGCGTGAAAATGTACGCCGATAAAGACAACAAACAAACCGCTGCACCGGCCCATCGGCTGAAAAGGCTGCTTGAGCGGGATTCTGTTTTTTTTGTCTGCATTTTTACTTTACTCGCCCTGGCGGCCTGCTGGCCCATCCTTTTTCATCCCGCTCGGCATCTCTCCGTCATGCCGACCGCCGATAAGGGGGCCAATTTATGGAATCTCTGGTGGGTTTATTATGCTCTATTTGAACGCGGTATATCACCCCTGCGTTGCGATATGATCTTCATCCCCTGGGGGTGCGATCTACGATGCCATACTCTCTCCATCGCCAACGGCTTGATAGCCTCTCCCGTCACCGGGCGGCTGGGCCCGTCGATCGCCTATAATCTGCTGTTTCTTGTTTGGACTCTTTTGACCGGATGCTTTGCGGCGATGTGGGCGCAGCGATTCGGCGCCAGCCGCTGGACCGCCGTAATGGCGGGCGTGATCGCCGCCTTCGGCCCCTATCGGTGGGGGCATCAGAATCACTTGAATCTATTTTCAACTCCCTGGCTTTTCCTGGCCTTTTACTTTTGCGAACGCAGCGTGGAATCGAAAAACATTCGCTATGCCGCCGCTATTGCTTTGGCATGGATCCTGGCCCTTTTTACCGATTGGTATTATGGATTATTTGTAGGATTTTATCTGACCATTCGGGCGTGCCTGCTTATCCTTACTCACAGAAGCGCCGGCAGCGTCTCCTGGGCGCTGAAATTTTGGATTGCTCCGGCCATTGTGGTTTATCTGGCCGTCTTTTCCTATTTTTTCGGCGCCCCGGCTTTGGAGAACTACGTCGATTCGGTTCCTATGAAATTTTCCGCTTTTTGGTCGATGGATCTCATGCATTTTGTGCTGCCTTTATGGCTTCTGCCTCACTTTCCTCTTTTGCAGCAAAACGAGGAATTCGGATTCCATCCCGGATTCGTTTGGATGCTGCTGCCTCTCGTTTTTTATCGATTCGCAGGAGGATCGCAGAAAGGGCGTGCAAATCGCACGTTTCTTCTGACGACGGCAGGCGTTTTCTTCTTATTCTCATTGGGCCCTGTCCTGATGTGGAACGCTCATCCCGTCCGAATTTTTTACGGCATCCCGGTTTTTCTGCCGGCGAGCGTTTTTGAGTTGATCCCCGGATTGACCGTGATTCGCGTCTACGCTCGATTCGCTTACATCGGTTTTACCGCCTGCCTTCTGCTGGGATTGTTGGGTTTGCAAAACTGGATGCTTGTTCGGGGATGGCGGCGAAGAACCGGCATGGTTTATTTGATTTTGGCGGGATTTTTTTTCTTGGAAACCGGCTGGCGCTTTCCCCGGATGGTCGATTATCCATCCCCCCCTCTGTTTTTTTCTGAATCCCCCAAGCCGGTTTTGGAACTGCCGTTTGAACCCTCCATTTACGGCGGCTTGCATCTGTACCACCAGACTTTGCATAAACAGCCGATTTTCGTCGCCGAATTTTCACGCTTGGGGAAATATCGCCAAAAATATTTGGAAGATTTCCCCGCTTTGCCTCTTTTGAATCGGGCCGCCTGCGGGGAAAATCTCCCGGCGGATCCCGAATTTGATCGCGAATTCTTCTGCCGCGAATTGCATCGACTGGGACAGGCGCATATTATTTTGGGGGCCTTGGAATCGGGGGAATCCAACTCGGAGGCCTTGCGGGATTCTCTCCAGAATGTCCTTCGCCTTTGTCAGAAGGACGGCGCATTGAATCCGTTAGAAAATTAATTGTCAAATCATGGATCGCTCCTCATCATATCATGAAACGGCTGCCCGAATCCCTGGCCGTTTCATGGAGTAATTCGACAGAAAAAGATTAAAAAAAAGTCTATTTTAAGGTAAATAAGCAATTTTCGGGCCGTGTTTGCTTGACAGCCAAGGCAAAAGATTTACCATTATCTATTAGGATGGGCTGCGTGGATGCGGAGCGATTTTGGGTTTGAATAAGTAATTGTCGAATCCCGGAAATCCCATTCCATCATTATCTCTCCTGATCTTTCGGAATCGAGTCTCTTTCTTGTCTTTATGCATAACTTTACACTGGACGACTCGTTCCTTTATATCATAAAACCCGGTGCAAACCGGAAAAAAAGATCGAAATTCCGAATAGGGGATGCTCGAAATTGTTTAATAGAACAGTCTTATTCTATGGTTTATTGCTAGTTATAATCATTTTGGTTGTCAGTTCGATCCAAACTGAACAGACCGAAAAACTTGCGTACGATGATTTTGATGGAATCTTGAACGGCGAAGTTCAAGATATGCAGCTGCTCAAGGCTGTTGTTTCGGCCAGCAAAGTCAAAGGCTCGTATCGGAAAACCAGCGAACCCAACCGTGAATATCCCTACGAAGTAACTTTGGCCACCGACGGGCAAGTTCCCGATATCTTGAAGGCCTGCCGGGAGTATAAAAAGCAATATCCCTCCTTCGAGTATGAAAATGAAGCGGACAGCAACTGGATGTTCAGCATTATGACCAGTCTGCTGCCGATTCTGCTGTTGATCGGCGTTTGGTTCTTTATTCTTAAACAGATGCAAATCGGCGGCAGCAAAGCCATGTCCTTTGGCAAAAGCCGCGCCCGCTTGAATAATGAGGGACAGCCGAAAGTCACCTTCAACGACGTAGCCGGCTGCGATGAAGCTAAAGAGGAATTGAAGGAAATCGTTGAATTTTTAAAAGATCCCAAACGATTCCAGAAACTGGGCGGAAAAATACCGCACGGCGTTCTCCTGCACGGCCCTCCGGGAACAGGAAAAACTTTGTTGGCTCGAGCCGTGGCCGGAGAAGCGAACGTGCCGTTCTTCAGCATCAGCGGTTCGGATTTTGTCGAGATGTTCGTCGGCGTCGGCGCCTCTCGAGTCCGCGATTTGTTTGAGCAGGGCAAAAAACATGCGCCTTGCATTATTTTTATGGACGAAATCGACGCCGTAGGACGCCAGCGCTTCGCCGGCGTGGGCGGCGGCCACGATGAACGCGAACAAACCCTCAACCAACTGCTGGTCGAAATGGACGGCTTCAACACCAACGAAGAAGTCATCTTGATTGCGGCCACCAACCGCCCCGATGTGCTGGATCCCGCCTTGCTGCGACCCGGCCGATTTGATCGCCAGATTATCATCGACTTGCCCGACCTGAACGGCCGAAAGGGCATTGTTGAAGTTCATACTAAAAACGTGGTCGTGTCGAAAGACGTCGATTATAACGTTCTTGCTCGGCGTACGCCGGGATTCTCCGGCGCGGATCTTTATAACACCGTCAACGAGGCGGCCTTGTTAGCGGCCAGAAAAGTCAAAGACTGCGTTCAAATGGAAGACTTCGAAGAGGCGATCGAACGCGTCACCGCCGGTCCGGAGCGAAAAAGCCGCGCTATAACCGACAAAGAAAAGAAAATTGTGGCCTATCACGAAGCCGGTCACGCCGTCGTCGGATTGTTCCTGGCCGACATCGACCCAGTACACAAGGTCTCCATTCTGCCGCGCGGCCGCGCCCTGGGCTATACCATGCACCTGCCCGTAGAGGATCGCTACCTGACCACCAAAAAAGAACTGCTTTCTCGAATGACGACTCTGCTGGGCGGCCGGGTCGCGGAAGATATTATTTTTCACGATGTAACCACCGGCGCCCAAAACGATTTAGAACGAGTCACCGATATTTCCCATAAAATGGTATGCAATTTCGGCATGAGCGAGAAATTAGGACCGCTCACTTTTGGTTTAAACGAAAACCAAATCTTCTTAGGCCGCGACTTTTATAAAGATCGCGAGTACAGCGAGGAAATTCAATTCGAAATCGACAAAGAAGTTCGCCAAATTGTGGATGAATGTTACCACAAAGCTAAGCGTATTCTCGAAGAAAACAGGGATATCCTCGATAGCCTGGCGAATGCGCTTCTCGAACGCGAAGTTCTCTTGGCCGAAGAAGTGAAAAAGCTGGTTGACGAAACCGAGGCGAAGCGTTCCGGCCAATCGGAAGCCAACGGCGGTGAAGATCTCAAGTCGGACGATCGGCTGGAAACGAACTCGAAAGACGAGCCGGTGGAAAACGCTTCTCAATCCGACGATGATTCGGCTTCTGAATCGGACGGCGCCGAGCGGCCGGTTGAAGAGGTGCTCTAACTGTTGTCAATATGCCAACCAGCCGCCTACGCCGGTTGGCTTCCATTATACGCTATAACAACATCTCTTTTTGGATTTTATTCCGTTTGGACGGAGAAGGCAGGAGTCGCCGTCGAATGACCCGCTCATTTTATCGCATGAATTGGCGTGCTTATTCATCCGGATCGGCGCCGGGAGGAAAAGCATGACGTCCCTTTGGCGCTGCCGCGATAGATCCTTTAAATGGGGCGATCGCACCCTGATCATGGGCATCGTCAATGTGACCCCGGATTCTTTCAGCGATGGCGGCCTTTTTTACGATAAAGGAAAAGCCATCGAACACGCTTATCGCTTAATCGCCGATGGCGCCGATATAATCGATGCGGGAGGCGCGTCCACACGCCCGGGAGCGGATCCCGTTCCGGAAGAAGTAGAACTCCAGCGAGTTCTGACGGTCGTGCAGGAAATTGCCGGCGTCGGCGGTTACCCGGTTTCCATTGATACGTTTTCTTACGAGGTCGCCGCTCGCTGTCTGGAAGCGGGCGCTTGCGTGATCAATGACGTCACCGGCCTCCAGAACGATTTACGATTGGCGAATCTCGCGGCGGAAAGCGGCGCAGGCCTGATCTTGATGCACATGCGGGGAACGCCCCGAACCATGCAATCCATGACCGACTACGAAAATTTGACGGAAGAAATTCGTTCCTTTTTCGCCCGGCAAGTAAAAGCGGCCAGGCAAATCGGCGTTTCAGACGATCAAATCGTTCTCGACCCGGGCATCGGATTTAGCAAAACAGCTGATCAGAATCTTGAAATCATTCAGAATCTCGATAAAGTGCGCTTCGATCATTTCCCTCTGCTGCTCGGGCCGTCCCGGAAATCCTTTATCGGAAAAATTACCGGCGCCGAGCCTCCCCACCGGCTTTATGGCACGATCGGCGCGGCGGCGGTCGGCATTATGAACGGCGCGGATATCGTACGAGTTCATGACGTGAAAGAAAACCGGGAAGCGGCTCTGGTTGTGGACTCGATCAAGCGGGGCATCGTGATCAACGCAGGAGGCTAATCATTTCTTCAGCCATTTGGATCAAGATTTTTGGACAAAGCGCGGGATACGCCATCGCGGAAATCGTCATCCTGTGGATTTTGTTCTATCTCATTCTGCGGGCGGTGCGGGGAACGCGCGCCGTTCAAATGGTCCAATTCCTGTTTCTTCTCATTATTCTGACTTATATCTGCAAAATATTAAATTTTCGAACCGTCTACTGGGTGCTGACCTCCCTGCAGGCGCCCATTTTTATCGCTTTGGTGATTTTATATGCGCCGGAGCTGCGCCGAGTCGTGAACGACTTAACCCAACTGCGTTTTTTTCGCAAATCCAAAGGCGCCATCGATCCTGTGATCACCCAAGTCGTCAACGCCGCCAAGATTCTTTCGCGCCGTCATGTCGGCGCGCTGGTCGTCTTCGAAAAATCGGTCAGTTTGCAAAGCTTCATCGATACGGGCATTCCTGTGAATAGCGAGGTTTCTTCCGAATTGCTGGTTTCCATTTTTTCCCCTTTGACGCCTTTGCATGACGGGGCGGTGATTATACGGGAAAACCGGCTTGCCGCGGCCGCCTGCCTCCTCCCCTTGAGCGAACGGGAAGAGATCGATTCCAATTATGGAACTCGGCATCGCGCCGCTCTTGGTTTGGTCGAAGAAACCGACGCCGTCATCGTGATTGTCTCCGAAGAAACCGGCGCCATGTCTTTAGCGATCGATGGAAGAATCACCCGGAACATTAATCCCGAAAATTACGAATCCATTCTCTGGCATGTCGTTCGGAAAGGAGGGCGGACATGACTCGCTGGGGATCCAATGGCGGTTTGCTGTTCCTATCATTTCTGATGGCCGTCGGGATTGTTTGGATCAAAGGGCAGGAGCGCATCGACAGCCGCACCGTCGGCGGCGTTCCGGTCAGCGTGGAAAATCTTCCCGCCAATTTAGTCCTGCCCGAACGATGGAGTACGCCGGAAGCCACTGTTACGCTCCAAGGGCCTCGAAATGTTCTGGAAATGATTCGCGCCGTCCAATGCGGTTTCTTCATTCCTTTCTCGGATCAAATCCTTCCGGAAGGGGATGAGCCCCGCAACATGATCCTCAATGCTTCGATGTTTCGCACCAGTATGACGAATGACGACAATCAGGTTCCCATTTCGGTCGTGGAAACTAGCATTCACCCGCGCCAGGCGTCCATTCATCTGCTGCCCTGGGATATCACGCAGGAACAGCCGGAGTATAAAGATTTGCTAAGTCCGGACGTAATCACCATCCCCATTTACCGGGTTCAAAAAGAAGTCTCTGTGATCGCCCCCGTGACCGGCTCGCCGCCGAATGGTTTGAAATTTCGCGATGTTGTAATTGATCCCCCGAAAATTCTGATTACCGGGCCGAAAGATGCAGTGGCCCGAATCAACTCGGTGTCGACCGACATCTTTGATTTAAATTATGTTTTGCCGCAAACCCCTCCCCAATATATGGCTCTGCCTGATTTAACCAAGGATTTTTCCGTGTGGCCGGTTGAGAAAAATATTCGCGGTGTTACAGTAACCATAAGACTTGCGAAATAAGGAATTGCATCATGCCGCCGAAACTTTCCGTCAACATCGATCATGTCGCTACCTTACGTCAATCGAGAAATACGCTCTATCCCGATCCGGTCCACGCGGCCGTCTTATGCCAGTTGGGCGGGGCGGATGGCGTCACCGTACACCCGCGCGAAGACCGCCGCCATATTCAGGATCGCGACGTTTTCATTCTCAAACAAACCCTTCAGGTTCCTTTGACTCTCGAAATGGCCTTGACTCCGGCGATGGTGGATTTCGCGCTTCAAGTGAAGCCCTTTGCCTGCACATTGGTCCCCGAGGCCCGTGAAGAAAAAACCACAGAGAGCGGCTTGATGGTCAAAGGACGGGAGGAAAAATTGCAGCCCTTGATTCAACGGCTGCTGGATGCGGGAATCTTCGTAAGCATTTTCATCGACGCCCTCGAAGATCAAATCGCCGCCGCTCAATCCCTGGGCGTTCATACCGTGGAAATTCACACCGGCCCCTATGCGCTGGCCCAAAAGCCCGCGGAGGCGCAGCGCGAATTTCAAATCGTTCGTAAAATGACGGAATTCGCCTCCAACCTCGGTTTAACCGCCAACGTCGGACACGGGTTGCATTATCAGAATACCGAACTCATCGCTTCTTTGCCCGCCGTCGCTTGGGTTCACACGGGGCACAGCATTATTTCTCACGCCGTTTTTGTCGGTTTGGAGCGGGCCGTTCGCGAGATGAAGGAGGTTTTGTCTCGTTCGCATCTGATGCATTGACGAAGATTTTTTGGTGACAGGCGTTTCTCTTAATAACTGAATAATATTTACGTTCATCTTGTGGAAGCGATGCACTCTATCTAACAGGGCCTTTTCATAAAACAAGCAGCCTCGTGGGCGGCCGCGGCGTAAATGCCGTTATGTCTACTACTATTTCAATCAATTAAGAATCTTACTCGCGGTTTTTCGTTTCAGTCGCCTGCGTTTTGATCTGGATCTGGCGGTCATGATGCGGAAGGGCGCCGATGTAAATCAATTCAATAGGAACCAAAAAAGAACAGTGATCAACCAACCAACGAAACATTCAGCTCTTATTATGCCATCCTTGTTAGCGGCTCCTTTCGATCATCTCGGAAAGGCGATTCGCGATTTAGAAGACGCGGGAGCGATTCTTTTTCACTATGACGTCATGGACGGGCACTTCGTCCCCAATTTATCGGGAAGCCCCCATATTATTGAAGATTTACAGCGTACGATTCGCAGTCGCTTTGACGTTCATCTCATGACGTCCAATCCCGAACGCGTGATCCCCTGGTTCGATCTGATCTCTGTTCGAAGCATTTCCATCCACGCGGAAGCCTCCAAAAACATCCAGGCCGATTTCGAAGCGATTCGTTCTCAGGGCAAAAGCGCCGGCGTCGTTATCAATCCGCCCACGCCTATGACTTCTCTCGATTCCTTGTTTGAACATGTCGACCAGGTGCTGATCATGACAGTTTTCCCGGGTTTGGGCGGGCAGCGTCTGATTAAGGACGCTCTCAAGAAAATCGAATACTGCGCGCAAAGGCGCAACGCGCTGGGGCTCGACTTTGCCATCCAAGTCGACGGCGGCGTCAAAGAAGACACCATCCGTTGGGTCTTCGACGCCGGCGCCACCGAGATCGTTTCGGGCTCCGCTATCTTTGAACGCCCCGATCCCGCCGAAGCCTATCGTCATCTAAACCGCCTTATCGGGAATGAAGCATAAAATACCAATAATAGATACGCGCCAAAAGGGTATAAGATTGGGCGAAGCGCTTCTTGAACCGCTTCGCCCGTTTCATTTTATTCATCGCCATAATATTGAACAGCCGGTTGAAATTATGGATTCATTTGCCAAAACTCGATCTTTGAAGACTAGAAATTTTGTCGCGTTTCGAGTAAGTAATAAAGAAGATGTTCATAAAGAATGGAAAGACGGATCGTCGATCCTTTGTTTTTGAGGATTCATCGATTTTTGTGGAGGGAATTATGCAGCGTGGATTTACACTCATTGAACTTTTGATCGTCGTCGCGATTATCGGCATTTTAGCGGCGATCGCCGTGCCCAATTTTTTGAATGCGCAGGTTCGAGCCAAAGTCAGCCGCGTCTATTCGGATATGCGATCGATCGCCAGCGCGATTGAGATGTATAAGATCGACAATAACAATAAAGTTCCTTATCCCATCTTGCCGGAAGGCGGCACGGATTGGTATATGCGCCAGGTTCGCATGACCACGCCCATCGCCTATTTGACGAGTTTACCGCTCGATCCCTTTTTTCTCCCCCAGAACAGTATGGATTCCGGCAGCCACGCCCGCAAAGGCGTCTATGACTATGTCGGGCGAGAATACGCAGGATCCGTATGGGGATTCGCAGTAGGCAGTCTGGCCCAAAACGCCGATTATTTCATTCACAGCGCCGGCCCGGATCATGCCGGCTCTCCAACGCCGTGGACAAGCGAAAAAGTGTATGATATGTCGAATGGACTGCAAAGCGCTGGCGATATCTTTTACATCGATTTTCATCCCGCTCAATAGAGCCGTCTCCGGAGAGAGCGAGGTTGGCGTCGTTCGCAGAGGCCGCCTCTACGCGCAGTCCTCCTCGCTTTGGATGACGCTTTGATACAATCTAAGATATTCATCGGTAATGGTCTCGAGTTCGAATCGTTCGATAATTAACTTGCGGGCCGCTTTTCCCATCTCGACTTGCTTTTGCGGATTGGAAAGAATTCGAATAGCGGCCTGCGCCAAGGCTTGAATGTCTCCCACCGGCTCGAGATAGCCGGTGACGCCGTCTTGAACCACTTCGGGCACCCCGCCGACGCAAGTGGAAACCACCGGAGTTTCGCAGGCCATGGCTTCCGCGATCGCCATGCCGAACGATTCCCGCTCCGATGTCGAAAGGAGCAGGTCGGCGTCCTGCAAAATCTGCGATACGGAATTCTGGGAGCCTGCAAATTCCACTTTTTCTCGTAATCCCAATTGATTGATCAGCCACTCGGCCGCCGACCGGTCCGGACCCTCTCCCGCTAGAACCAGGCGGGCGGGAATATGAGCGGCGATCAGATCGAAGACTTTAATGACATCCAGAATCCGCTTCACAGGCCTGAAATTGCTGATGTGCGCAATTGTTTTAACGTTTCGATTCATGCGCCAGTCGTTGGAGGGAGGAGCGAACACTTCCGTATCGATCGGATTGTGGATGACATGCATCTCTTTTTCGATATCGAACGTTTCCAGCGTCACGCGCTTCAGGTATTCGCTGACCGCCGTGACGGCGTTGCTGGATTCGATGCTGAACTCCGCCACCGGTTTGTACGAAGGCATCTGTCCTACCAACTCCGAATCGGTTCCATGAAGCGTGGTGACCACTTTCAACTTCTCGGCGCTTTTCTTGCAGAGCATCTGTTTGGCCAGAAAAGCCGACGTGCTGTGCGGGATAGCGTAATGAACATGTAGAATGTCGAGAGAATGTTCATTGACGGTGTGGTAAATCGTGGAGGCGAGCGCCAGCGTGTAGGGAGGAAATTTAAAAAGGGGATAGAGAGGAACATCGACGTGATGGTAATGAAATTCCTCGGTGACGCCTTCCAGCCTGCGGGGGAAATCGTATGTGATGAAGCAGACTTGATGCCCGCGCCTCGAAAGCGACCTCCCCAATTCCGTGGCGACGATTCCGCTGCCGCCGATCGATGGATAACATACGATCCCTATGTTTAAAGGCGAACTCATGATTCCTATCCCCGGTTTCTCGATTTTACCGACTTCGCTATTCTAGGGCCGCGTCGGCGATTCAAGAAGATAAATCGATTGGTTTACTGCTTTTTCGGATTGATTGTTCATCCATTTGCCGATAAGCGTCCAGGTTGGATATAGCCAAATCGACGCATTGGATGAAATGGATAATAATGGTTTTCAATTGAGGAACAAGTTTGGAATATTTTTCTCCGACCAGTTCTAAAAACGCATTCCCGCTGTTATCGCGGGCGCGCGCCGTTCGCTGCCGCAAAAAATACACCTGTTGAACCGATCCGCCGAGAAATGGATCGAATAAATCCTGCCCGCACATGTCGATCCAGATCTCTTCGAATTCGTTCCATCTTTGATGCGCTTCGGCCAATTCGAGATTCTGGCGCCCGAGCAGCTCCTTCCATACTTGGATCATGGAGAGCAATTGATCGCATTGAACCAGAGATCCGGCGAGCACTTCCCTCCCTTGTTTCATTCGGTCAATGACTCGGCCGTAGGGCGGCTTAGGACGTTGGCTTCGGAAGCGCTGGAAGCGTTCTTTGACGCCGGTTTGACCGAGAGACTGCTGCAGCGCCTCCCGCAGCGGCATGCGCTGAGCGCCTTCAAAATAAGCGCCGCCTTCGGTGGCGTCGATAAAAACCGTCTGCGGATTCTCTGCGATCGTTTTTTCCAATGCGCGTATGTATAGAGAGAAAGGAATCGTCGTGGGAACCTCCTCTCCATAATAGCCGGGAACCAGCGTCATTTTCCCCGATTCTTCCTTCGCTTTTCCCTCTTTTCCCCCGATTTCAATCGTTCCATCGGACTGCATGGCGCTCATCGATCGCGAGACGGCGGCGTCAGCGGCGTGCGTTGTTCCGCCATGGCGCGGAAAGGCGAAGTCAAAGCCCACTAGAATGATGGGCGAACACCCCAAATGGACGGCCAGATTCAAGGCGATATGACCGATGTTCATGGCTCGTTCCATCGTTCCATATTCGGACTCCGCATCAAAGAGATACTCAAGGATCTTCGTATGAGCATCGAACAGAGGAAGAAAAAAGGGATGGTCGATATATTTTTCCGTGATCAAACGCTGGCATTCGGGATGAAAAGCTAAAAAGGCTTCTCCCAGCGAATCTATCTCCTCGAAGTGGCTGAAATTGAGCGTCGTAGGATCGCCGGTCGCGACCGCGTCAGGCGCGATTCCCCGTTTTTGAAATGTTTTCTGCGCTGTATCTACGATGATCAATGGCGCGCGGTCGTTTATCTCCCTTAAAAGGTGGATGTTTTTGTCTAACGATGGGCCGGCCGCCGAGACGATCGCGGGAAAACCTTTCATGAGCCCTTTGCAGTCTTTCAACGCATATCCGCGGGTTATGGCGGGCAGATTCATGAATACATTGAATTGATTGCGGCCCTGATTCTCTATGTTGGTGCGCATGTTGACTTCATCGTACGTCATGGTTTCCAAAAGAATTTTATGCGCTTGGCCGTAATAGTCGGCAAAACAGTGCAGCGAAGGTTGATGGGGAAGAATCAGGCAATTGTGAATGATCAAATCCGGCCGTATTTCCTGCAGTTGTTCGGGAAGAATCTCCGGATCGACGCCGGCGAAGAACAAAACGCCTTCTCTGGCGATTAAAGGCCGCAAGTCGAGAGTGGAAAAAGCCAATCGAAGAATGCGAGGATCCTTCTCGATGATGATGATGTGCCGCAGCAGAGCGTGATGCAGTTTGAGCAGGCTGAGTAGATGATATCCCAAGCCCGCGCCGAGAATCACGGCGTTGATCGGCGACTCGATCCTGATGCTTTCCGCCCACCGCTGAGCTTCCCGCATGGGATCGTAAGCGCTGTGCAGCAGCACCGGCCTCGCTTCGCGGGAAGCCTGGATTCGTATGGATGGTGCCCGGGTTTTTGTCGCAACCGCTTCCGCCCGAAACCCATCCATCGAGACCGTATTCAACAGCGAGGCCAAATCCGGCGATGAGGCTTCCAGCATCTTGAGATTGGATTGCAGAATGGTCGAACTCAATACAAATACCTCGATGCTTTTCTCATGAAGGGAAATCTCTGCCTATTCATCGCAGTATGACGTTCTCATCGCATCGGAACAAAATCCGCATCATCCGGAATGATTTTCTGCTCCGCCGACCCTTCGAGAAGTCCATTGACGGTTTCAGAATCGGCCCCTTGCAGAAGAATGATTTCAACCCGCCGGTTCAACGATCGATTTTCGATGGCGTCATTGGGGAATCGCGGCCGATTGTCGGAGCAGGACATAAAACTCAAACGGTCTTCTTTAACTCGGTTATCGGGCGGCGCCGCCTCTTCCACCAGAAAAACCATGACTGACAGCGCTCTGGCTTCGGCTAATTTCCAGTTGTCGCGATAAATCGAATTCGAGGGAACCGGAGAGGAGTCGGCATGCCCCTCGATGCGAATGCGCAGTTTGGGAAAGTCGCTCAGAATAACCGCGATCTCGTTTAATATCCGTTTTCCTTCCGTTGTCAGCACGCCTGTCCCAGGCTGAAATAAAATCCGGCCGGCGAGCGAAAACCGGATTCCCTCCCGCACGCCTTCCACGATGATCTCTTTGGATTTTTCATCCGCGACGAGTCGAGAGCGCGCTTTTTGGGCGATGGCTTCTTTGGCCCGCTGGATGGTTTTATTTCGCTGCACCGGCTCGGCCTTCTGGGGCGTCTGGCTGATTGGCGGAACATAGGAGGTCGTAAACAAAAACGGCACTCGTCCCAGCGCCCCTTGAATCGAGTTGATCGCCTGTGTAAATTTTTGCTGCTCAATGCTGGACATCGAAAAGAGCAATACAAAAAAGCACAACAGCAGAGACATCATGTCGGAAAATGTACACATCCATTCCGGCGCTCCGCCGCCTTCTTCTTCTCGTTTCCGATCCGGCATTGAAATTTTCCTTCTTTAAAGATTCTCGTCGTCAAGATGAATGAGCGGCGTTCGTGGATTCTTGACCAGAGGATCGCGAAAATACGATCCATCCCCCTCATCCGTCTGCACCAGCGTGATCTCCACCCGGCGATTCAGCGACCGGCCGATGGACGTATTTTCATCGACGTCCGGAACGGGGTTTGTATCCGCATAAGATTCATACGCGATTCGCTTCGGATTGACTTGACCGAAGGGACATCCCATCTCAACCAGATATTTCATGACATTGTAGGCTCGATTCGCTCCCAAAAGCCAATTTCCGTATTGATCCGGCGTGGGCGTATTGTCTGTATGCCCCTCGATCAAAATGGGATTTGAGGGAAATTGGATAAGCTCCTCCGCTATCTTTGTCAGGGCGTAAATCCCTTTGACGGTCAAATCGGCTTTCCCCCGGTCGAACAGGGCGTCGCCGGATATCCGGAACGTGATTCCCTGCTCGGTTCCTGTGACTTGAATGACGTTCTGCAGGTTCCAGGATCGCACCTTTCGCTGCTCCTCCACTCGCAATTCGTCTTTGGCGTACGAGAGTCGCCGTTCAGGCTGAGCGGGGCGGGATAATTCAGGCGGCGTATGTTCGTCTTGGATGGTTTCTACTGTGTAAGGCGAGGGCCGCCCGCCAAAGGCGGCGCGAACGGAGCCCACCGCCTGGATCATTTTTTTCTTGTCGATCGTAGACATCGAAAAAAGAAGCACAAAGAAGCACAACAGCAGCGACATCATATCGGAAAAAGTGCACATCCATTCGGGCGCGCCGCTGGATTTTTCTTCTTTCTTAGGCATAAGTTTAAATCCCTAAGTATAATAACTCTCTTTTATTCTTCCCGGGGCGGTCGAATGCTGGGTGCGAGAAAGGCGAGTAATTTTTGTTCGAGTATTCGTGGATTATCGCCTGATTGAATCGACATCACGCCCTCGATGGCCACTTCTTTGATCAGTATCTCCTCCGCCGATCGCACTTTGAGTTTACCGGCCAGTGGAATGAATGCTAAATTCGCCAACAAAGATCCGTACAGCGTTGTGAGAAGCGCAATAGCCATGGCCGGCCCGATGGCGTTCGCGTCTTGAAGGTTTCCCAACATTTTCACCAGCCCGATGAGCGTGCCGATCATGCCCAGAGCCGGCGATGCGCTTCCCATATACGTAAAAATCGATTGGCCGCTCCGGTGGCGGTCTTCAATAAAAGCCAACTCCGTTTGCAGAATATCCTTGATCAATTCCGGCTCCACCCCGTCGACGGCTAACCGCAGCCCGGAACGGACAAAATCGTCGTCAATTTCATCCATCGATCCTTCCAAAGCCAGGATTCCTTCACGGCGGGCGCGTTCGGATAAACTCACCAATGTACTCACCGTATCCAGAGGCGACTGCATCTTGGTGAAAAAAGCGTTTTTAACCACTCCGAATACGCCAAGAACCATCGGGAGGGGAAAATTGACCAGCGTGACCGCAAACGTTCCCAAAACAACGATTAGGAAGGAGGAAGGATCCAAAAAATCCATCAGACTGCCGCCGGTGAGAATGGCCGCCGTCACGAGTCCAAAAGCGAGTACAAGTCCGACTAATGTTGAAAGATCCACAGAACAACTACCTCCGCCCCGTTAAATTCGATTTTATTCCGCCCTGATATCCTGGAAAATCTCTCGCTTGTACGATACGCATTTCTCTCGCACTTCCTCAACCGACTCGAGCACGATGTATTTTCGTCCGGTTACAAGAGAAATGATGGTGTCCGGCGTGGCTTCCACCGTTTCAATCAACTCCGCATTCATCATAAAGGGCGTATTGTTGAGTCTGGTTAAATGGATCACGCCGTTTCTCCTGAACAGGATCCCGGGCAGATATTTCTCTCTGTCCGAGTCCGAAATTGGTTTATGAAACTCTTCGGTCAGTTTTCTTCGAATTCGCTCGATTCGTTCGTTATCCGGCGATTCAGCATTCATTATTTTGCAACATGTAAAATATGTTTCTACTATGCTAGATTGATGTTCGATCGATTTCAAACCTGATACCATTATCGGCGGTTCTTATTCGTATTTTAAAAAATAACTGGATTTAAATGGATTTTCATGTACATCGAGCGGGTGAATTTAAAAATCGATGCAATGTGTATCGGGATATTTCGGGGAAAAAGTCGGAAGCGCCGGAAATCATACTATATTCCCGGCGCTTCATCCTGTAGTTTTTAATGTCTCAATCGAATCATTATCGTTTAATGGACATCAATTCCGTCAGCATGTCATCCGTTGTAGTTATCACCCTGGCGCTGGCTTGATAGGCCCGCTGCGCTGTAATAAGGTTCACAAATTCCGACGCCAGGTCTACGTTCGAGAGTTCCAGTGTATTGGAATTGATGCTCCCGCCGTCAACGCCAGCCTCCAGATACCGGAATTCGCCCGTATTGTCTCCCTCTCTGAAGGTATACATGGTGTTTCCATACTGGGTCAATCCCCCTTCGTTGGTCACGGATCCCAGAAGAATTTTTCCCATGCTTTTCGAATCGCCGTTTGAGTAAAGCCCCTTTATTTCTCCGTTGTCGGCAATGGCTACATTCTCCAGCCTTCCCACGGGGCGTCCGTCTTGATTTTGCATCTGAGCGGTGTGGCTGCTGTCGTAATAAGTTAACTTACTCAGATCGAGATCGAATGTCAGCGCCTCCGCTCCCCCGTTTTGAGGATCTCCATTATCCGCATCGAAGTTGATGACCGGCTGCCCTTCCGCTCCATAACGCTGGAATTGACCCTTGCTGTCGAAAATGATCGTCCCCGTCGTCCCCACAGGAACTTCCCGGGAATCGTTCGGAACGACGACTTGGTAATTTACCGTATTCCGAGTTTTTCCGTTATCATGGATAGTATTGGTTTCGAAACTCATTCCGTTTTGGACGACGACCCCCACCGGAGCGTCATCGCTCCGGTCGGCCACGCCGTCTCCATCAATATCGGCGGCCGCGCCGTATCCCTGCTGATTGAAAAGCGCCTGAAAAGCCGAGACTTCGGGATCGAATGCCTGGTATCCGCTGAAATAATCCGCGTCGGCGGCGCTTGGCTGATAATAGACGCCTGAACTCAATGCCACCAACTGAACGCCGGAATCCAAGACGCCTGTGGGAGGATCGGCGGTGGGATCGCCTTCAACCAGCGGGCCGGTGTCTGTATCTCCAATGCTGAAGGCGGCGGAAAGGTCGCTTCCGAAAATTTCGTCGGCCGTCGCTGTCGATAGAAATCCGGTGATGCTCTGAGCCGCGTCGCCTCGATCTGTATCGACGGCGTTATCATCGGTCGCCGGATCCGTGGATGAATCCAGCGTACTGACCTGGATCGATCGAGTCTTGGCGGCCAGGTCCAACATCAGCCCCATATTGTCTTTTCCTCCCGCCGCCTGAATCAAGTTTTGCGTTCGTTCATCATCCTCCGGCAGAGCGGAAGCGCCCAGACTGCCCCCTATGGCCTCAAACACAAAACTCCCGTCTTTGGAAATGGAAACTTTGATTTGAGGCTGAGTCGTCGGCGTCGTAAGCGCTGCGGCGATGTCCGGCGCGTCAAATTCAACCGGCAGCGCGGTTGTATCCATCTCGGCTAAACTGTTGGATACCTGCCGAAGCGCCGAATTAATGCGCGATTCGAGACTTTCTCGAATTGTTTCCAGCGTCGTGTTTTCGTTGATTCCTGCGTCGCCCAGCAAACCGCCGAGGTTGGCGGCGCTGGATGCGTTCAAAAATTCGCTGCCCGTCACATCGAGGCCGTTATCCGTGAATACGCTGCGGATCGTCTCGTCGGCGGGGTTGTTAAAAGCGCCGCCGTTGATCGAAACGGCGCCGTCCGTCAACCGCAGAGCAATCAAGTTGCCGTTCGCGTCCGTGTACGAATAGACGCCCTGCGTCGCCACGATGTTGCTGATTTGAGTGGCTGTAAACGTGGCTGTGTTTGCGGCGGGATCGTTTTTCACTTCCGACAGTTCCACTTTCGCGGGGACTACGCCCTCAGGGATCAGGAAGCGGCCCTCGCCGTCTTTCAGGGACGAGATCTTGGCCTCGGCTTCCGCGGCGGGCGTTGTCGTATCGGCGGTCATTCCGACGGAAATTGTATGCGACGTTCCCAGCGAATCGTACACTTCAATGGAGGTGGTTCGATCCGCCTGCCGGGCGGTGTGAGTGGCGACGACTTCCCCTGCGCCCACATTCAACGTCTTGCTGAAATCCGGATCTCCTTCGTTGACAAATAGATTCCCTACCAGCTGATTGGATTCCGCCGGCGGCGAGGATTGGCCTTGCCGGGCGTCCAGTCCGATGCGGACGCCTTGCAGGGCGTTCTCGCTCGTGTTCGAGAAGACGAACGAACCCTCCGAGTTGAAACTGACGGTTAGCCCGCTGTCGACGCCGGGCGTGGCTTCGGAAAAAGTGTTGGAGAAGAAACTGGTTAAGGCGTTCTGCATATCGGCGACTGTTGTGGTTGAGGTCACTGTAAGGATGACGCCTTCCCCCTTGTTATTGCCGTTAATGGCGGATAAATCGATCGGATTGTCAACGCCGCTCGGCGCATCATTCAGTTGAAGGAAGCCTGATTCGAATTGGATGACGTCGCCGTTGGCAAGACCGAGCGGCGTCCCGTTGGCGTCGAACAATCCCAACAGACTGCTGGTGCTTTCCGCATGGGCGACGGATGTCTTTTCTCCGACGCTGACGTCGAAATTCCCGCTCGCGCTGACTTGCGTCGTCGCCTGGGCGGCGGATTGCTGGGTGTAATCGATTTGCAGCGCGCCGGGCGTTTGCGCGGTCGAGAGTCGGCCGTCTGCGCTGGCTGTTTGCCCAATCAACTTGAATCCTGAATCGGAATCGACGATGTAGCCCTCATCGTTCAGGGCGAAGTCTCCCGCGCGCGTCAAATATTGAGTTCCTGCGCCGTCTTCCAGAATAAAGAAACCGTCGCCGTTAATGGCCAGATCCAACAGGCGTTCGGTGCTTTCCGTGCTGCCCGGCGTAAAGATTTTATTGACGCTTCCCAGTTGAACGCCGTTTCCAATCTGGATGGGGTTGGAGCCTCTCACGCCGGCCGACAGCGTTTGATAAAAGATATCGTCGAATGACGTAGTGCTGGCTTGGTAGCCGACCGTGTTGATGTTGGCGATGTTGTTTCCTATTACGTCGATATCCCTGCTTGATGCGTTCAGGCCGCTAAGACCTACGTACAAAGATCGAATCGTCATTTTTGAAAGACCTCCCTGTCTTCATGGCGGCCTGCGGAGGCAGGCCCCTTCCCTCGAAAGGGAATGATTTAGATCGAAAAGCCTCCGGCTTTTCCAAACCGCTTCAGTCGATCGGCGGTTTGCGGAGCCTCCTCAATGAGGTCCGGCTCCCATAAAACAAAGGTGCGGACATCGTATGATTCTTTATTCTCTATCATGCTTCGATCATGAAATCCATTGTTTATATTAAGACGCGTTTATACAAAGACGGCGCTGCCGATTTGCGTGAAAATCTGGTTCGATCCGTGGGACGCATCCATCGCGGTGATCACGGTTCGATTGTCGATATTGACCACAAAAGCGTTTTGCTTCATCACGATCAGTGAATTGCGCGAGCCTTTTTCTTCGGCTTTGTCGATGGCTTCATCGAGCTTTTCTAGGTCTTCCTTATCCAGATTGATGTCGCGCGTTTCCATGCGCTGACGGGCGTGAGCCGAGATGCGGACGTCTTGATCTTGCGGCTGCATCGCTTCCGATAAAACGCTTGAAAAATCCTTTCCGTCTCCGGCGGTGGGCTGCATCCCGATGGCCGGCGGCTGGAAAAAATCGGTGATGTTTGGCGTATTCGATAGCGCTATGGAATTCATGAGGGATTGGTCCTTTCATAAACGCCCTGAATATCGTCGTACGAGACGGCGTTGCCGTCGACAATGAGAATCGGCGAGTCGTCCACAAATGTGACGCCTTCGACATAACCCCGAAGATAAGTCGGATACTGGGTGATATTTCCTTCTTCATCGATCGTCGCGCCGATGGCTATCTGGTAGTCGCCTTCCGGCAGTTCTTGCCCTTGATCGTTTTTGCCGTCGAAATGATAGGAATTTTCGCCTGTATGCGACACGGAAATGAGTTCGCTGCGCACGATTTGACCTCTACTGTCGAAAATCGTGACGGCCTCGGTTCCCGTTTCCCGAGCGACGAAAGTGAAATCGAGTTCTTGGCCGGATTGCAGCGAGAATTCACTGGCGCCTATGCTGACTTCCTTCCCGATGAGTCCTAACGCCTCGCTCGTGAAATCTTCGCTCTGGCCGTCAAGCATTTTCTCCAGCAGCAGGGTTTGCATTTGTTCCTGTTCCAGAGAACTGAACGTGGCCAATTGAGTGATGAATTCTGCATTTTCCATGGGATCGAGCGGATCCTGATACTGAAGTTGGGCGATCAAAAGCTGCAAAAATTCCTCTTGCCCGAGATCGTCGGAAGAGATGCTGCTCCCCGAGGTTGGAGACGCGTAAAGCGCGTCGATTGCTGACGATTCAGTTACCATGGCACTCGCTCCTTCGACTCAATCTTCTATAGAAAATAATCCCTGGCGGTCATTTGATCGGACCAGGACGCCCATTGCGTGTGTTTTGAATCCTGATGGCGGCGATGATTCTGTCCGTTCTGTCTGTCATCGCCGGAACGGTGTTTCGATGATTCGTTCGATGAATCCTCATGGCGCCCCGGGTCGTTTTGTTTCAATTGGAATGAATCTTTATTGACTGCCAGCCGGTCGACTTTCAATCCTTGTTCTTCAAATGCAGCGCGCAGTGTATGGAGGCTCTGATCCAACATGGCGCGGGTGTTCTCTTTGTCGGCGCTGATCTGCGCGGTGAGCGAACCGTTTTCCATGCTCATTTGCACATGGATCCGACCCAGCGATTCTGGATTCAGGCGCATGGTGATCTGACTTCGATCCGCCCCGATCGAACCTTGCACTCGTCGGACAATCTGTTTGGCCGCCGCTTCCTGCAATTCAACGATTTTCTCCGCGTAGTGCTGAATCATGCTGGCCGGTTGAGCCGCCCCTGCTCCATTTGACGCCGGCGATGACGCGGTTGATGACGGCGCCTGACTCTGGATCGCCGCCTGATCGGATTGGGCGTTGAGTTGGCCGGCTTGAGTCGGCCGAGACAGCTGAACGGCTTCCGATAAGGCTGCCTCGCGGCTTTTCAAAATAGATAAATCACTCGGAGTCGCTTTTTGCGATTCGCCCATCGATCCGTTTTGATTCATCGATATTGACGAATTCTTTGAGGCGCTTTCCATTTTTTGCTGAAATGGCTGCGCATCAACGGCTTTATTTGATTTGAAAAATCGATCCAAATCCTGAACCAGCGTTGAATTCTTACCATATCCAGCCGGATCTTTGGATGAATGATCTTTTCCCCCGCCCGCTGAATCCTGCTTCATTTCGTTCTTGACTTCGCTGTTGTCCGGAGCGCTGCGGGTGATTTGGATCGTCTTTTGATTCTTGTCGCCGCTCTCTTCTCCGCTTTTTCCAATTGTGGATTGAACGGCGGATTGAACGGCGGATTGAGACGATTCAGCGCGCATCGGACGCTCCGGCGCTTGTTGATTCGTCAATTCGACATCGGAGCCCTGGGGAGCCCTCTCTATATGCGCCTCGTTGGCCGGCGTTTTCTCCGATGTCTCATATAATCGCATTGATTCAGTTTGATTTAATTCTTTTTGATCAATTGAATGTTGATTCGCTTTCGTAATGGATGAATCTGAAACAAGAGTTTGGCCGGTTGATTTCGTCTTATCGCTGGTCGCAGTTTCCTGCGTATCATCTGAAATAATCGCCGTTTTTGTCAAATCGAAGAAAAGAGGCGAAGCCTTTGATTGGTCTGCCGCGGACCTATTCCCATGACCGGCCATGATGGCGCCTGCTTGATTGTTCTCTTTCGCATGATCCAAATCCACAAGCGTGAGGTTGGACTGGGCAAAAAAGGCGCTCGTTTGGGTAAAAAATGACAGGTTTACTTCACTTCCGTCTGTTTCATCTGGATGAATGGCGCTCTCATTCTGCCGCTGCAGCATTTGTTCCTGATTCTGCTGAATCTCAACGGATTGCACATCGTTTATCTGTGTGAGTGAAAAATCGGAATCGAGGGCGGGGATGCTTTTCTCATGGCTTGGCAGGCATTCATTCAGAGACGGCGTTACGGCGACTTCGCATGCGTCTTCACTGGAAGCAGCAGCGGATCCCTCTGTATTTACAATGTTTACCTTATTCCATGCCGCCGCAGGGGTAAGTTCTTCTCTCGAATGGTTGATCGCCCGATTATAATACTCTTGAAACGCCGCATCGCCGCTTCCGGATGACGCAATCCCCTTGGAGGATTTTTGTCCTGGATTGACAATCGGATCATTCAGAAAGAATGCGATTGCTGCGTTTTCGTTCATCGGTACCATCCATGGTTCTATTCCTGGCGACTCCGGCCATGCCTTTGCATCAAAGCAAGGGTGATGCCAATCTAATTTCATGGTATCCTGTAGAGTGTTTATTCAATAAATGCCTGAAAAACAAAGATAAATGATGAAATCTCAACGTCGGACTTCATCGAAATTTTGATTGGATGAGGAAAAAATTGCCGCTTTGGGCCGCCATCATTCTGAATTTTAAGTAAAGGGAGCAAAATCGTTGAGTGACGTTGTTTTTTTGGAAGATGTGATTTTATCCATACGGATTGGCTGCAGCAGCCAGGAACGCAGCGAGCGGCAGCCCGTGCGCTTGAATGTTTATATGCGTTATGATTGTCGTTCAGCCGGTCTCTCTGACAAACTCAAAGATGCGCTGAATTATGTCAAAGCCTATCGCATCTTGGAAGAATTATCCAACTCGCGGGAATTTGTTTTACTCGAACGATTCTGTGAAGTGGCCGCCGCCGCTCTGCTGGAGCTGGGCGCCGAATCGGTGCGCATCCAAGCGTCCAAAGTACGCTGCCCGATTCCTGGATTGCAGGGGCGCGTCGGCGTGGAAATTGAACGCTCTAAGGATGATTCAGGGAAATGACGGAAACGGCGAAAGACCGTCTTCAGCAAAAAAATCCTCCTGACGCACGCGCCGGCGGATTGGAGACTCCCATTCAATTTTGTCCGGGCGTCGGCCCCCAGCGCGCCCGGCTGTTTGAAAAATTGAATGTTCAAACGGTTCGCGATCTGTTTTGGCATTTGCCCCGCGCCTACGAAGACTATCATCATATCTCTCCCATCCGCGGTTTGGACGTCGGCAAAACGGTCACGGTGATCGGCGTTGTAACCGCCGTCGAAGGCCGGCTTCCCCGCGGCCGCGGTAAAGTTCGGCATATCCTCAATGCGCAGGTCAAAGACGCAACCGGCTATTTGAGCGTTGTCTGGTTCAACCAGCCTTATCTGCAAAAACAGATCAAAGTGGGTCAGCGGCTGCTGCTGCACGGCAAAGTCGATTATTTCGGCCCCATTCTTCAAATGTCCTCTCCCCGGCATCAGGAAATTTCGGCTGGTGATGACCAATCGGATTCGCCCGGCGTGGTTCCCATCTATCCCTTATGCGAGGGATTAACGCAGGCGGTAGTGTGTAAAGTTATCCGAAAAGCCTTGGAGCGATTCAGCGGCGACTGCCGGGAATTTTTGCCGGAGGCCCTATTAAAAACCAATGGCTTTCCCGCAAGAACCGAGGCTTTTCGCATTTTACACAATCCTCAGCCGGGCGAAGGCGCTCCAACCCAGGAAGCGGCTTCGCTGCCGGAAGGCGCCGGCAGCCTCGAAGACGCCGAAGCCTCTTCAGCCGGCCTGCAATGCGGCGATGCGCGCTTGATCTGGGAAAAAGCCAGAAAGCGGCTGGTTTTTGAAGAATTTTTTCTTCATCAGCTGATCCTCAGGCAGTACAACGGAATCCGGAAGCAAACGCCGGGCGTCGCCCATCCCAAACCGGATCCGGATCCATGGACGCCGTCAAAGGAAACTCTCGATCTCTCCAATCCGCGCACATGGCCCGCGCAATTTGTTCGAAGTCTCCCTTTTCAATTAACCCAAGACCAGATTCAAGTCTGCCGCGAAATCGAACTCGATATGCAGCGTCCCGCCCCCATGAGCCGCCTTCTGCAGGGCGATGTGGGATCGGGAAAGACGGTTGTTTCTTTGTATGCCATGATCGTCGCCGTCTCGGGCGGCGCTCAGGCCGCTTTGATGGCCCCGACGGAAATTCTGGCGCAGCAGCACGCCAATACTATCCGAAAATTGACCCAATCGCTGCCCGGCTTGAATGCGGCGGTTCTCCGCGGCGGCGCCAAAGCCAAGGAGCGCCGGCTGAACCAGGATCTGATTCGAACCGGCGCGGCGCAGATCGTCATTGGAACTCATGCGCTTTTCCAGGGACAGGTCGAGTTCAAAAACCTGGGCCTGGTCGTCGTCGACGAGCAGCACAAATTCGGCGTCAATCAGCGGCAGCAATTGATCGAGAAAGGGATCCATCCCGATTTGCTGGCGGCCACCGCCACGCCGATCCCCAGAACCCTTTCTTTGACCTTGTTCGGCGATATGGAATGCTCCGTCATCAAGTCGCTCCCCCCGGGGCGTCCTCCGGTCATCACCCGCTGGACGACGTGGGGCAAAGAGAAAAAAGTGTGGGAGTTTGTCGATGGGCTCATCGCTCAGGGGCAGCAGGTTTATGTCGTGTGTCCCATCATTGAACCTTCGGAGACGGCGCCTCATTTGCCCTCGACCGAAGCGGCGTTCGAACGCCTTTCGCAAACCTTTTTTCCCCATCGGCGCGTGGCGGTTCTACACGGCAGACATTCGGCGGAAATGAAAGAAGATTTCATGATGCGAATGCAGGCGGGGCAAATCGATGTCGTCGTGGCCACCACGGTGATCGAGGTCGGCGTCGATCTTCCCAACGCCACCGTCATGGTTGTCTTGGGCGCCGAGCGCTTCGGTCTGGCTCAGCTGCATCAACTTCGAGGACGGATCGGCCGGGGAACTCAGAAATCGTATTGCGTGCTGATCACCCATCCGAACATCGCTCCCTACGCAGTAAAACGCATGCGCGTCATGGAAAAAACGAACGACGGCTTTTTAATCGCCGATGAAGATTTGCGGCTGCGCGGGGCGGGGGAGCAGTTCGGCACGCGCCAGAGCGGCCATATCAATTTCCGCCTGGCCGATCCCCTGCGCGACGGTCAACTGCTGCGCGAGGCGAATCAGGCGGCCTCTCAACTGTACCGGGCGGATCCAAGGCTTAAAAATCCGGAGCATCAAACAATGAAACAGGAATTGAAATTGACCTTCCATCGGATGGAAGCCTTCCGCCCGTCATAAATCCAAGCGTGAATGGCGGCGTGAATGGCTGATTGAATACATGAAAGCGGTGAGCGCGATGCATTGTCAAATCAAAATCTGCGGAATCACGAACCAAGACGATTTGGAATTGATTGCGAAATGCGGCGCCGATTTTGGCGGCGTTTTAGTGGAGATCGATTCTCCGCGCGGTTTGATTCTCGAAAAAGCGCGGGATTTGTTCTCCCATCCTCCTTTGCCGGCGGCGGCGGTTACTGTGGATCGCAGCCCGGAGGAACTGGCGAAATGGGCGGCTGAATTGCATCCCTTCGCCCTGCAACTGCACGGCCATGAATCGCCCGACCTGGCGGCCGAGTTAAAACCGAAAGTTGAATGCGAAATTTGGAAAGTGATTCATCTTCCCGCCGCCGAAGAAAATGAACCGGTGGACGTGAACGCCGTCGTCCAATCGATGAACGAATTCGCACAGGCCGGCGTGGATCGCTTCATCGTCGACGCAACGATTCAACGCGGGGGGAAGCGCCATCTAGGCGGTACGGGTAAAACTGTGGATTGGCGCGTCGCCAGAGCGCTGCGCGATCGATCGCCCAAGCCTTTCATGGCGGCCGGCGGCATTCACCCGGGCAATGCCGTGGAAGCGGCGGCCGCCGTACGCCCCGACGGGATCGATCTGTCCTCCGGCGTGGAATTGACCAAAGGCAAAAAAGATCCCGATCGAGTGTTGCAATTGATCGCGCGCGTGCGCGCCTGGGAAAGATCGGATGAAATATGTTGAAGAACGGCGTTTCTTAGGAATAATCGCGCTTGCTGTGCGACATAACCCGGTAATGCGCTTCTAAATCCTGATTCCACCACAATCTCCCGCTGAGAATCGTGATCGCTATCCCCAAAAGAAACGTTCCCGGAGCGAACCGGGGAGGAAAATACAGAAATCCTGTGCTGAGTACGGTCAGGATGACGCCCGCGTATATGGTGGTGCGGATCACGCGCCATTCTTTGGGATCGAAGAACTTTCGTACGATTCGCTTGTTGAACCAGGGCGCCGAACCGGCCAGCATAATCCACCCCCCCGCGATGCTGATGAATTCATGATGCCCTCCCATAACATAAGAAAGAGCGAAGCCCACCAAAACCACCGCGAAGCCGATAAGGAATACGATCTTCCGGTTGGAAAGCGGGCCGGGAAGATGATCCGTCAGAGTGAATTTGAAGTTGTATGATTTGACGGCGTATATCACGCCGGCCAAGCCGAGAATAACGAACAAAGTCCATTCCGATGTTTGCATGATTCTTCTATTTATACTCCTGAAAACGGATTCCATCTAAAGCGCCCCCATTCGTTCAGGTTGGAAATTCAATGGGGAGCGGAACATCTTTCTATTGTGGCCGGCTATCCGATTCTTCGCAAGTCTTTTTTATGAATCATCCTGTATGTAAAGCCGGCGCCGCCGCCGTTTCAATCGCTCCAAGGCGTTTTTAAAAGTTATAATTTTCAAGTATGAATTCAATGATGAGGATTTTTTTATATGAATCGCCAAGCGCTCCTTGACAGAACGCCGTCTTGAAAGAAGAATATGCATCGCAATTGGCCGGGTAGCTCAGTTGGTAGAGCAGAGGACTGAAAATCCTTGTGTCCCCAGTTCAAATCTGGGCCTGGCCACTTTCCCGCCTCTTCCTCCATCTCTTCGCTAAGTTTCGTTAAAATTCAAGTGATCCTGAAATAATACATCATAAATCGCATTTAAAAAAATCTCTTTTTTAAATTTTGCCGCTTGATCCTCGGCCTCGCCCCCGAAATCGTCAAATGGATCGCAATTGATCCGCTTGTAAGTTAAATACTCGCTTAAATCCAGTTGCGCATATTCTTTGGGCGTAAGCTCTTCGATGGGCAGTTCGATGATCCACCCCATTTTCTCCGCCTTCTCAAAAGCCAGGTTTCGTTCGAAGATAACCATTCTCTTTTGCGCATCTAACAAGGTCGGCATATGGCCGGTGTTTGAAACGATATTCTCCGTGTATTCTTTTTCTCGCTCTGCATCCGATTGGTCGTCCATTTGAAGATCCGGATTGCGGGCTTTCTCAACATCCGTTTCATAAATTTGCAGGAAAAGGGGGCTGGGATTTTTTTTCCCCGCAATCGCGGAAATCGTTTTGTTGACCTGGCGAAAATGAGTCAAATAATTCTGTACGGCAAAATGTCGCTTGATCGAATCTTTTCCATAAAAAATAACATGCCGGGGAAAACATTGGATGAAAGAAGGCAGTGAGTCGTAACTTGTAGGGAGGTTTTCAAATACTTTTTGACGAAAACGGGGAGGGAAATCAGGGAAGGTCAACAAATCGTGCATATCGCCATGATTTTCAAGGGTAAATTGGGTTTCATCGTTGAAATGCCATAGATAAAATCGTTTTTCAATCTTTTGAATCTCTTCGGATTGGCTGGGAGATTTTTCGCCGGCCTTTTTCGAAATCAGGTCTTCCATCATCCCGAAAAAGGCGTACGTGCTATGGAGATGATTCATATAACTTCGAATACGCTTTTCCAACTCGCGGCGAAGAAATTTCGCCTGGGCCGAAGATGACGTCAAACTCTTGTCCGATAGGCATTGATCCAGACTTTGCAGGCATGATTTCAGCCAGAATTCCCAATTTTCAAGACCTTTCAGGGTCATCAGGATGCTTCCCGAATCGTCTTTTACCTGCAATCCAACGGAATCGTGGCAGATGATCTTTTTCCCATGATTGCAAAGCATTTTCGTGAATTGGCGAATCGCCAGCCGATCCGGGGCGTCAGTGAGAGAAGAAGAGATGTTGTTATGTTCGAGCAGCCTTTGCGCCTGTTCTTGCGAGGCGTTCAGTGATTTTTCAAGAACAGGCTTGATAAAACTGGCCGCGAAATTGGATAACGTGGAACTGCGCGTGAGAATTTTTTCCACATACAAGATCACGTTGGTTTTATTGACGGGCTTTCCCGTCGCATAATCGGCGCAGGCTCGGCTGAAAAATTCAAGATCCTCTCGGCTCAATCCAATTTGATGCTTCTCAAACGTCTCCCGGACGATGCGCTCCCCCCAAACCCGGTCGTCGCTGGATTTGCGCCATTCCCATTTGTAAAAAGGAGATTGCAGAGATGATGCAAGGCCTCGCATCAGGCCCAATTCGCTCAGAACGACCTGACGCTTGTCTTCTTTGATGAAAAATACGAAGTAGGCGCCTCCTCCCAATAATCCTGCAAGAATAAGAACCAGGATAAGATAAAGCATGATTTCGCCTCAAAATCACAAATGCCGATGCGCACAAAATACAATTTTGGCGCATGAATAACAATCTTGGCTCAGTATACTACACTATCAAAGGGGCGGCTTGGTTTCTTTATCCAGGCTGCGTGTTTCCTTGACTATAACCCCGGACAGAAAAATTAAAGCGATTAAATTGGGAAGAGCCATCAAGGCGTTCATGATGTCCGAGAACGCCCAAACCGTGTCGAGTTTTCGGGTGGCCCCCAACAAGATAAAGAGCACCCAAACGATGCGATAAGGAAGAACCGCCGCAAGGCCGAAAAGATATTCGATGCACTTCTCCCCATAATAACACCAGCCCAGTATCGTCGAATACGCAAATAGTAAAATTCCGCAGGAAACGATCATTCCTCCCCATATGCCGGGAAGCCCCACTCGAAAAGCGGTGACCGTCAGCGGCGCGCCTGTCAGAGCGGCTCCATCCTCCCCCACGTGAGTCCATACGCCTGTGCAAAGAATGACCAGCGCCGTCATGCTGCAGACAATAATGGTGTCGATAAATGTGCCGGTCATCGAGACCAGCGCCTGCCGCATGGGATTGCTCGTCTTGGCCGCCGCCGCCGCGATTGGAGCGCTTCCCAGGCCCGCTTCATTCGAAAACAATCCTTTACTGATTCCCCAGCGGATCGTTTCGCGAACCACGCTTCCTGCGAATCCGCCGGCGGCCGCGGTTGGAGAGAAGGCGTGCGTCACAATCAGCGAGAGCGCCGAGGGGATGCGATCGATGTGAAGCGCCAGAATGACCAGGGCGCCGATTGCATAAATAATCGCCATGAACGGCACCAAAAACCCGGTAACCGAGCCGATGCGTTGAATCCCTCCCAAAATTACGGCCGCCGTAAGAGACGCCATGATCAATCCCGCCGCCCAAGTCGGCAGCGTAAACGTCTCATTTAAAGCGTCGGCCACCGAATTGGCCTGCACCATGTTGCCGATTCCGAACGCCGCGATGCTTCCGAATATCGCAAAGAGAATCCCCAGCCATTTTATCCCCAAGCCCCGCTCTAAAGCGTACATCGGGCCGCCCAGCATCTCGCCTTTCGCATCTTTGACGCGATATTTAACGGCCAACAAAGCTTCGCCGTATTTCAAGGACATGCCCAGCAGGGCGGTGATCCACATCCAGAACACTGCTCCCGGACCGCCGGAGGCGATCGCAATCGCCACCCCGGCTATGTTGCCCGTTCCAATCGTGGCGGCCAGCGCCGTCATGAGAGCCTTGAAATGGGAAATGTCTCCTTCGGCGGTCTCATCCGATTTGCTGAAAGCCAGCTTCAAGGCTCTCGGAAGATGCGTGAATTGGAGGAACGCCAGGCGGATTGTCAACAGCACTCCCGTCCCCAGCAGGATCACGATCAAAGGCATCCCCCATACATACGAATCGATCAGATTTAAAATATCGGAAAAACTCGCAAAAAAATCGGTCATTCGGTGTTCTCCTAAAAAAGCCGGTTGAATTAAAATACATACTGATAGTAAATAGGCGTTCCGTTCAAGGGGGGGAGTTTATCGAGTGTAAAAAAATTGGATGAGAAAAAGCGGATTCAATGGAAGAATAAAGCCGGTGAGAAGCGAGTTGTTGTGAAAATGCGCCGATCATCCATTCCGGCGTCGACGCCTATCCAATGCTTCTTTGCGAATCCGCCGAAACTTCAAGAGAGAATCATGGCCAGAATTTGACTGTAAACCGTCACTAAAACCATGGCGATGGGATAAATGGCAGTGTATGCCAAGGGGGGAGTTTTCGAATCGATTTTACTGCTGACCACGCCGAGCGCCGGCGTCATCGTCATGGCCCCGCAGACCACCCCGATCGCCGCCAGATTCCCCAATTTGAACATATACACCGACATCAAGTAGGCGACGCCCATTGGGATTATGGTCGTCAATAGTCCAATCACCGTTATCAACGGGCCCGTCTCGCACATTACGCTCCAAAACGATCCGCCCGCGCTGACGCCTGCTCCCGCCAGAAAAAAGACCAATCCAATCTCCCGCGTCAGATATTTGGCGGCGTACGGCACTCGAGTTCGCAGCCTTCCGATCTTTCCAAAATGACTGACGATCAACGCCACCAGCAGCGGCCCGCCCGACATACCCAGGCGCATTTGGATCCCGCCGGGCAGCGTAAAATAGTGGCTGCCCAGAATCCCTCCCAACACAATCCCGATTGTCAGTGGTAGAAGATTGGTTTCATGGATGCGCTTCTCCGTCTGGCCGAAGAGTGTGACAAAATAATCGCAGTCCTCTTTGTCGCCCACCACGCGCACTAAATCTCCAATTTCCAGCATGGTGCTTCCTGTGGGAACCACTTCCATCTCATCGCGCTGCAGTCGAGTTAAGACCACTCCATAAAGCGAATGAATCTCCAATTGGCGAATCGTTTTCCCGACGAATTGGGGGGAGGAGATAAAAACATCGCGGGTGACTAAGTTGAGAGACGTATCCATGGGCGTCTCCGTCTCCGAGCCGATGAGATGCTCCAATTTTTTCAATTCCCTGGGCGTTCCCACGGCTCGCACGGTGTCGTTCAAGTGCAGTATGGCGTCGCCGTGCGCCATAAAAATTTTATCTCCATGCTTGATTCGGGTTATGTTGGCTTGCGTCATGCTGTGCAGTTCGATTTCTACTAAAGGCTTCCCTGTGAAGTTGGGATTGGTAACCAGAAACTGCTTTATACAGACGGAAGATTCCGAGTGCCGGCTTTGTTCGCTTTCCTCTTTCATCTCGTTGGCCGTTTTTTTCATCATGGCGATGAGTTGCACGAATATGACCACACCGATTACGCCGAAGGGATAGGCTACGCCGTAGCCGATTGAGATGTTCGGATCTTTTTTAACGTCCAGAGCGGCCGCCAGGCCGGGAGTCGACGTCAATGCGCCGGGGAATATGCCGATCCCCAATCCCTCATCGATGCCCATGATTTTGACGCAAATCCAAACCGTAATAATTCCGGATAACAGAGAAGCCAGCGCTATAACGAAATACGAGAGGCCGTACCGGTATATGGTTCGGAAGAAACGCGGGCCGGCTTGAAGACCGATGGCGTAAACAAAAAGTATCACCCCCAGCGTATTGATCTCAGCCGGCAGCTTCGCCCCCAGGTGGCCGAAAAGAATGCCGGTAAAAATAACCGCCGACGATCCGAAGGAAAATCCTTTGATGTTGATATGCCCCAATGCGATCCCGGAGGCGACGATCACAAACAGGGAAATGATGGGGTTGGCGTTAAGAAAGGAAATCACAGTATCCATTGTATCGGGAAAAAAGATGAAGTTACTCTTTAATCAAGTTTTCTGATGATACAAATTCTACTTGATCCTCTCCTTAATAAAAGTCTTAAGATGTCTGTTTATCGAATTAATTTGCATCTAGCCGCTTGATCGCAACAATAGGACGCTCGGGCGTTTACACTCCATTTGAAAAAACGCATTCCTGAGATGTGCGCCGGCCGGTCATCGGACCGCGCCACACAATATCCCCGCGGCTGACGAGCCCATTGCTCGATTGATAAAGAAAATTGGGTTTGCCGTTCGGGCATCCGTAGCCGCGATCGGATCGGCAGCCGCCCCAGTCGTTCAACGCATCCGGACCCCAGGCGTTGATTCGGAACCATGCCCCCCACAGGCAGTCCCAGTTGAAATTGGAGCGTTCCGCATCGACTAACGTTAAATCATAGGCGGAGCCCCAATTCGAGGCGTCGACCGAACTGACATTATAAAATGGATCAACAGGAATGGACGATATATATGAAATCGGCGTGGTAAGGATGATCCATCGCAGTATATTGGGGTGTTGACCTAAATAAGGCGGATAGGTTCCCGCATCGACGCGATACATTTCCAGCGCCGTTTCCAGCGTTTTCATGTCCGATACCGTCCGCGCCACTTTCGCGCGTATCTGCGCATTGAGAAAATTGGGTACGGCGATGGCGGCGAGTATGCCTATGATGGCCACCACGATCAACAATTCAATGAGTGTGAAAGCCTTCGATTTCATTGTTTTCCTCCCCCGAAATAATGGAGTCTAGATTGACATAGGATAGATGGAATGTCAATTCTTGTTCAATCGATTTTACGATCGAATAATGGGCGATTGAAGGCGCAGCATCTTCGGCCCGATTTTGGCGAGCATGTCGCCTTTCCCGAATAAATCTTCCGCGCCGCCTTCATCCAGAATAATCTTGCTCTCAATTTGACTGGCGGTTCGAAAAGCGATTCGACCGGGAAGATTCGATTTGATCCGGCCGGATACGGTTTTTGCGTCAGGGCGCTGCAGGGCGATCACTAGATGAATCCCCGACGCGCGCGCCATGATGCCCAGTTTTTCGATGCTGCTTTCTATCGCGTCCCGAAATTCTTTGTCTCCCATATAGTCGGCGTACTCGTCAAAGACCACAAGCCAGCGCGCCATGGGATTTTGAGGAAATCGCCTGTTCCAAATCTCGATGGAATCAATCTTGTTTTCAGAGAATTGCCGATATCGGTCGTCCATCTCCTTGACCAGCATGGCCAGCGTCTGGATCGCTTCATCTCGGCGCCGAACGATCGGCGTCAGCAAAAAGGGAGAATGCTCGTAATCATAATAGGACACTTGTTTGGGATCGATGATGATCCAGCGAACACGCTCCGGCGAGTAGGCCCCTTGAACAGAATGCAGCATCGATCGGATGAATTCGCTTTTCCCCGATCCGGTCGTCCCCCCGATCAAGAGATGCGCGCTGTTGGAATCGGCCAGGTCCAGCCATTTGGCGGCGCCGTTCATGTCGATTCCCAACGGGAAAATAAGCCGGTCGCCATAATCCGGCGGAAGATCCTTGAAGCGCGGATCGTCCAACAAAATCGTCTCGGGATTCTTGCGCTCCACCTCGACGGCGATGTAGCCCTGTCCCGTCGCAACGCCCGGCGTTAGAGACAGGCGCATTTTTACGCGCAAATCCTCCCGGCGGGATTTGATTTGATTGACCGTGGTTTTCGCTTCCGGAAAAATGCGCAGCTGAACGAAGCGCGGGCCGATGACCGTTCCAACGGGGGAAACGGTTAAGTCGATCGTGTTCAATACTTCCACCAGCGATTCAAGGTGCTGCTTCGCCTCCTTCTCTGCGCAATCTTGTGAGACGGCGGCGATTTCAACGCCGGCTTGCTCCTCGGCCGGCTTGGGAGGCGGTGCCTCTGGCGCCTGCATCGCCGTCTTGGGTGAGAAATAGGCTAGAACCGCCTCCACTTGCAGATTCTCCCCGCAGCAGCATCGGATCAATTCATGATAAAGGATGCACTGCAGGATCGGGGCGATATAGTTGCTTTGTGCGCCGGTTTTGTATTCATATAAGAAAAAACGCTCCTGGCGATAATCGAAGATGATCGCATCCATTTGACCGCTCAGAAACAAACGCTGGGGCTTTTTTCTCCCATCCAAAACAATCGGCGCTTTCGCCGCTAATTCGGAGGCGATGAAAAATAAGGGCGCATTGAACGGTTTGTTTTTAGGATAGCCGGACAGGATTTGCGCGATATGCTTCACCCATTCTTTTAAGCCCAGACCGGCCAGCAGGATGATTTCACGTTTCCGCGAATCGGTTGTCTGAACCAGTTTGTCGACGAGCAGCTCGTTGTATAGATATTGAAATAGTTTCTCCGATAGCCGCCGTTGATTGCGTTCGGCCAGCGCTTCTTGAATCAAGTCGGATTGCTTGCGCAGAATCATGAACGCCTGCGAAAGCAACTGGTGCATGCGTATCCCGAATTCTCTCGGCGTCGCCGGCAGACGACTCCACCATTCCGGCGCCGGAGGCCCTTGGAAATCCTTTAAATAAGGAAGCATTCGTTCAACGAATTTGCTGACCGCCGCCGGATGATAATCGGCGAAAAAATTCGGGGAAAGATGCGCCGCCGCTTTTTTCCAGAAGGCTTTCTTCATTCCTTCCAAATGTTCGGAGGCGATGGATTCGGTGTGCAGTTGAAATATCATGATTTTGTGTTCACATAAAGGATCTGAAAATTTTGGGTGGAGTTGCAGTCGATTTCAGCGGCGCGATCCAACGCTTGCAGGCATTGCTCCCTGCTCAACAAGGCGAAATGATCCTGTTTTTTCAATACCCCATAGGCTTGATCGAATTCGATCAAACACTGCCGCTTGACGATGTCGGTAAGCGCTCGGGCGATCTCATCCAGATCCAGCGCCGCATCGGCCTCAACCGCCGGCTCCACTGCCGGTTCGGCCGCGGGCTCCGCGCTCTCTGCGGGCGCGGGCGCCGGCGCCTGGATCGGCTCTGCTGAGTTTTCTCTCTCTTGAGTCAACAGCGATTGAATGATCGGTAAATCCCCTAACACGCCGCTCGCAGCGATCCAGCGTTCGACTTCCTCGGGCGCCACTGTTCGGCTCCCCTCTTCGCCGGTATAGAGCAGGTTTCCGCCCGCCGATTCGTTCAGCAGCCAGATAAGCGCTTGAATGGAATTCCATTCCGCTTCCGACCAATTCACGAAAATGCGCCCGCCGCGCTTCTCCAATTCCTCCATGCGCTCTTGTCCTAAAGGGCCTAAGGAAATGCTGTTGATTTCGCGGCGTATCCAATAAATGGATTCAATATAGGGGGATTTCAGCGCATCGAGAATTTTTGTCAGATATCTGGCGTAAACGGTTTTGTTTCCGTTTTCATAGACTTCGACGGCGTACGTTCGGCCGTCCCGCGCGTCAAACTCAAAATCCCATGGTTTATCCTGGTTATGAATCTGCCGATAGTCGAGAATCCTCTGAATGGGCGGGGATTCATCATGATCGATCACGCATTGCAAAATCCGCATCAATTGCTCCTCTTCCATGTTCTCGTCAATCACGCGCGTATTTTCCTGAATAAAGAAATCCCGCTGACTGGCATACTTTTTCTGCAAATACTCTGAAAGAGAAAGCGGCGGGCGAACGCTGGCGCCCTCGCCGAAAACGATCTTGTTAAATTCACAGGCGCATTCATTGAGCACATAGCGCGGATAAAGTTCAACGTTATTTTCGTTAAGTTTTTTAAGAATCTTATCGGGCGTGTTTTCCTCGAACGGAAACAGCCCTTTGGAAATATTCAATTTCTCATGCAGAGGCGATAAGCGAATTTCAATCAACTGCCGAATAGGTTCGGGATCAGTGAACGGTTGCAAGGCGAATCGATTTGCCGAAGGAGCAGGCTGAATATGTAATCGATACTGGATTGCGAAATCAGTTAAAATTTTTCTAAAGTCGTCGATGGAAATTGTTACTAAACTAAGCAAACACAGCACATTTTTAATGTAATTGACTATATTGCATACCATCTCGGCGAAATTATGGAGTTTAAGAGGGGGATCGCCTTTCTTATACTGTTCAAGTTGATCGAAGCAGAGAACGATGGGGCGATCGAACGAAGACCAATGAAACAAACTCTGCAAGAAGGAGCGAACCAGTTCTTCGTCATACTCTTTTTGGTAATATACCTTGTTTAATCCTAGTTGCTCGCAATCTTCATCATCGAGGCTCATGCAGCGAAGCCAATTTTCTGCAATTTTTCGATGATCGGAATTTAAGAAATGAATCAATATTCGAATATGTTCTGATTCAATATCGCCTGTAAATTTAGGTGAAATGGAACGGATGATCTTTTCAGAAAAATTGGGATCACTGCGAATATAATAGATCAGGTTGGTGGGATTCTCCTTCAATTTATCAAAAAAATATGGATCGGGGGCATCTTCATGCGGCAATGTTTTTTCAACGCCCCGGCAGATCAAATAGTGCAGCTGCGTGTATTGCTTATTGAGCGGATACGGCCGAAGCAGGCTGCCGATAATCTGGCGCTGCAAGTACTGCCAGTGGTTGCGATCGCTGACCATGGGCTGCACGAACGTGAAATAGACTTGATCCTCCAGTTTTTTCCGAAGGCGCGCCAGCAAATGCGATTTCCCCGATCCGGCAAAGCCATGAATCAGTACGGAGCGAGATTTGTGATCGTTGCTGTCTCTGATTTGATTGACGCATCGAATGATTCCTTTTGTTATGTCATTATGAATCAATTCGGCATCTTGAATCTCTTCCCAGGGCGTCCCGACGATATCGCCCTCGAATGGATTGCATCCAAAATCCTGCAGTTGTTTGCGCCATTCTTGCTGTTGGGTGTTCATTTTACTCTCCGGGCTTTGTATAAAATATGATCTCCCACTTTATAACTGTCGTCGATTTCATCCTGCGATAAACCGTCAAGTGATATGCTATGTTCAAGTTGAATCTCGCCGGATTGGTGTAATGTTTCGAGCAGCCGCTCGAACGCCTCCCGCGTGGTTCGGCCCTTCAACGCGCGCCATAGTTTGGGGATGGGCACCGCGCGATCCTGCAGATTCATCGCATCCAGGCGCTCATGCTCCCGCCAAAACGCGTTCACCAATTCTGGATCATGAGGGGCGGGCTTCCCAGGCGATCCGGAAGCGCCCTCCTTCAACTCCAGATACTCCAAAAGAATTTTTTTCAGAGGATCGCCCGTCGGCGGTTTGATGAGAATTGTATGACCCGGCAGACATGCTTTTCGGGATCTGCCGGATGGCGCCCATTCGATCACTTCTCCGCATCGCGGCAGATAAGGCTTAACATCGTCGTCTTTCATGATCATCGTTGGATATTCCAACTTGATCGCTTTGGCCAACTCGCGGAGAAATTCCTTTTCTGAACAGGGATATTTGAACTGCTTCTCCGCCTTCCGCTTTTCCAAAATCTCTATCGCGCAGCGCCGCATAAAATCGTTCGTCAGCCACTGCTCCGGATCCGGCTTATCCTCCGCCAGGCAGATTTTTTTCGTTGCACCGTCAAGAAACACCCACGTTCCCTGCAATCCATCCTTCAGATGCGAATCGATCAGTTTCGCATTGACTTTATACCCGGCCGTCTGTTTGCTGATTTCTGTAATGAGTTGTTTTTTGAATTGGCTCAAAGTAACGGGATAGCGCTCCCGCCCGGCGCTTTTTTCCCGCTCCAGCAATGGGTGCGCCAATCTCCCGATAAAATCCTTTGAAATTAATAAATTTACATCTTCATTCCTGATAATGACCGCTTCTTTCCGCACCGGATGCCGAATCATCGTCACTTTTGAATCGCTTTTGCCAATCCAGGTTTGAATAACCGACGGCGTTATGGGGAGGCGCTCGGCGATCCATTGATAGAATCCATGGAGCGTCGGCGGATACAAATGAGGCGAGTCTCTTTTCAATTCCTCCAGCGTCGCCGACAAGCGGGCCGCCGCTTCTTCCTTTTTAAATAGATCGGGACGAGACTTCGTAAGATAATATTTTTTCTTGGAATAAAGTAGATCCCCCTTCGCCTTCCATTCATTCAAGGCCGCTTTTACTTTTTCCTGAGTCGTTTCTTTTCCGACTCGCTCCTGCACTTCTTTCAATGTCAGTCCTTCAGCGAAATGTCTTTCCTCAATCAGACGTTTTATTTGATCCAACATAGCCCTGTTCCTCACAAGATTGATAAAAAAAATGGTACTATATGAAATTTGTGATATCAACGGGGATCATAATAATCGTACATGAAAAATATGATAATATAAAATCGAATCAATTTTAATTTGTTACCTATTACACTTGCCGATAGAAATTATCAAGCCGATGCGCACAGAAAATAGGAGCCGCCCCATTCATCAAAATAGATCACATTGTTACAAAAAAAAGTGAAAAAAATGTTGCATTCTGGCTAAATTCAGTTACATTTAAAAAAAATCGGTTTACACATATAAAAATGGATTGTCGATTTGCGCCTTTAGAAAAAATATCTACAAAGTATGTGGGAGACTGCCCATGGTGCGGAAAAGAACACACCGTGCTGAAAGATTATATGTGCTATCACTATGACCAACCCTGCTGCTACAAACTCTTCCTGGCGCTCCCCATTAAAATATCCAATACTCTCCGTCAATTCCCCAAACGCCGAGTAACCCTCGATAAAGACTTCGAGAAGTTCATCGTCCTCTTGTATAAATCCCTCATCGAAGACAAGCGCATCATGAATAATGTGCAATATGCGGTCTCCATCCAGAAAATCGAAAATCACGAGGGTTCGGATAAGGGAGGTCTGGAATCTTTTTTGAAATTTGTAGTCCGCGTCATGATCGCCCGCGAGGAAATCAACTTCCGCGGCAAGCAGGATATGATCAACCGAACCTGCATCTTTTGCGGCAAAGAATACCCCGAGTTAAATAATGTAAAAAATTTTATCTGCGATGACTGCGTCCAGAAATTAGGATTGATCATCGTCGACTTTCACAAAGAACAAAAAACGGCCCAACCCCGCAAAACGCCTTCTCCAACCATTCAAGGCGCTTTCTATTTCAGAGAACACTTGAAGGAATAGACGGCGCTGCCGTTTTTCACGACGCGATCATTCCCCCCCGTATGATTCAACGATCGCTTGTCGCAATGCTCCTTCACTTCATCTCCGCGAATTTTCTCCATGTCGCATCAATTTCCTCCAGCGGCGCCAATCCCCGATGAATATATAATCCGTAGCGCAGCTTCAATGTTTCGCCCGGTTGGATCGTGATCGGAGACTGGTGCGTGAGGCAGGCCCCCATCCAGCCGTCGTTGCGAACGTGAAACGGCGCGGGATGATTGGGATTGGCGGGATGATCGAAGAGAGCGATTCCCTCGACCGCTTCGTTGGTGATGCGGCCTGCATAATCCACCCAGCGGGCTTTTTTCCGAAATGCCTCCTCTTCATTCACGTCGCCTTCCGAATTGCGGATCATCCCGCCGCCGTCATGAACCCCGATGGTTTTCGCCATGCGCACCCCCGTCATTCCAAACGGCGTATCTCCCAGCACAACGGCCTCCTTAGCGGGCGTGAATGCAAGATCGAGAACCAGCATCCATTCCTCTCCCTTGAGCATAATGACGGAGATTCGGCGCGTCTCGTGCAGAATCGCTTTCTGCTCCCCGTCCAGCCAATCGTTTTGCGTAACGGTATAGCAGCGGTCGTCTCCGTCTTCAAATTCGACAATCCGCTTGTGCGCAATCGTTCCTTCCCCTTGATCGCTCCAAAAACTGACGCCGTTGACGTCGTTATGAGAAACCCAAAACGAATAATGATGCTTGTGGCTCTCCTGATCGCGGGGATGCCCCATGCGCGTCAGAGAGCGGCCGGCCGGCCCCAGGATGGGGTGCATGAACGGCCGCTTCAGCGACGCCCCGTAATGATAGCGGGTGAGTTCCCGCCCGTCGCATTGATACGAAACTTGATCGTAGGGCAGGGGAATGACCTGCATGCGGGGAACGGGCTTCATGCCGGGATCATCGCCCGCCCAGCCTCCCGCGGCCGCTGCGAACACGGAATAAATGAACATCGAAAATGCGCGGCGGTAAAATGACGCCATGGCTCATACCCTTTCCGGAACGACAAATGGCGCCCGGTAGTTTCTCGTTAATAATTGATTGGCGTCCGCATCGCCCAAGAAAGTTTCCATCCGAGGATCGAAATGCAGCCGGCGCCCCAATCGGTAGGAGATGTTGCCCAGCAGGCAGAACGCGCAGGATTGGTGGATCTCTTCAATATCCGCCGTCAGCAGGCTGCGGTCGCCGGCTCGGATGGCGTCAAAGAAATTCTTTTGGTGTTGGATGTTTTCCAGCGGCTCTTGCGGCGGCTCCGGCGTCTTGCTGCGCCCTAGGAAAATCTCGTATTTTTCATCGCTGATCGCCATGTAGCCTTGGGTTCCGTAAAACATGCCGCCCCATTGGATGTCATGCGCTTCGGAGTTGGTGTAGAGCCCGCGCACTTCGCAGGTGACATACGCTCCATCGTCGTATTCGAAGGTGCATAACTGCGTGTTGGGCGTCTGGCCTTGATCTTCATACCCGAACCGCCCTCCGCAGGAATGAATCTTCGCCGGCAGGCCGCGGTTGATCCCCCAGCGCACCACGTCCAGAATATGGCTGCCGTTGTTTCCCAGGTCGCCGTTGCCGAAATCCCAAAACCAGTGCCAGTTGTAATGCACCAAGTTCTGATGATACGCCTGCTCCTGGGCGGGGCCCAGCCACGTCTGCCAATCCAGCCATTCAGGAATCGGCTCTTCCGGCTGGAATCCGATGGAGCCGCGCGCTCCATACACCAGCGCGCGCGCCATGTAGATGTCGCCGATGACCCCCTCGCGCAGCAATTGAACGGCTTTGCGAAACATGCCCGACGAGCGGCGCTGGGTGCCTCCTTGGCAGATTCGGTTGTATTTGCGGGCGGCTTCCACGAGTTTGCGCCCTTCGAACACATTGTGAGAAACCGGCTTCTCCACATAAGCGTGCTTTCCCGCCTGCATCGCCCAAATGCCGGCCAGCGCATGCCAGTGATTGCTCGATGCGATGATCACCGCGTCAATGGAGGGATCGTCAACGATATGGCGCAGATCCTGATGGCAAGCGGGCTTCTTCCCGACTTTTTCTTCCAGCTCGGCGCTCCATTTTTCAAGGCGCCGGCGGTCGGGATCGGCGATGGCCGCCGCTTCCACCCCGTCGAATTTGGAGGCGGCGTGCATGTGGTATCCGCCCCGGCCTCCCATGCCGATGATTCCCACGCGAATTCGATCATTCGCCCCGCTCCAGGCTTTGGAACTTCCAAACAGCGATGCGCTCGCGGCCGCCGTCGATGAGTATTTCACAAAATCTCGTCGAATCATTTCCGGGCTCCTCGTCGTCGTTTCTCCCGATGCAAAATGCATCCTTACCTATTACTATCATAGGCTGTCTTAACCCAACTTCGTCATCTCGCCGCTAATTTTTAATTTTTCCAGAATTCCGATCACAAGATATAGTGTCGAAAGAGCGCTTGATGTCCATTCCTGGGGGCAAGGGGCGGAAAAACCGATAAGTAGTGCCGATAAAATAAAATAATACCCTTGACAGTAAATAACAATATAATAAAATAATGCCGATATGTTTCTGCGAACCAAGACCAAAAAACAGAACGGCAAGACCTACACCTACTACCAACTGGTGGAAGCCTACGCCACCCCCAAAGGCCCGCGCCAACGAGTGGTCGCCTCGCTGGGTGATTTGTCGCCGCGTCCACGCGAAGAATGGCTGCAATTAATTCGCGAAGTCGAAGCGTCTCTCAGCGGCCAGATGGATATCACCGTCCCGGAGATCAGCGAAGACGCCAAGACGGTGGCAAAACGCGTGCGGGAGAAGAAGCAGCAACCATCGGCCCCGACGTCATCGGACGATCTCGTCGCCATCCATCTGGACCAGGTGGAAGTTAAAGAGTCCCGGGAACTGGGGCCGGAGTATGTGGGCGTCTCAATGTGGGAGCGCTTGGGATTGAGCCGGATTCTGGAGAATTGCGGGATCCCCGAAACCGCCCGCCGACGCATCGAGTTGATGACCATCAACGCCTTGTGCGAGTACGAAAGCGAACACGCCATGCCGGATTGGGCGCGGCGAACCGCCATCGGCGAATTGATCGGATTGGACGCCCACACCCTGAGCGACAGCGCATTATACCGCACGTTGGACGTGCTCTTGCCGCATCGCGAGGCAATCGAACAAGCCCTGACCAAGCGCGAAGAAACTTTGTTTCAATTGCCCGATTCGATCATTCTCTACGACCTCACCTCGACCTATTTCGAAGGCGACATGAAAAAAAATCCGGCGGCGAAACGGGGCTATTCGCGCGACAGCCGCCCCGATTGCAAGCAAGTGGTGATGGGACTCATCCTGGATTTGGAGGGCTTCCCGCGCGGCCACATGATTTTCGATGGAAACCGCAGCGATTGCACGACGCTGGAAGACATGGTGGCGGCGTTGGACAAGCGCGTGGGGCATCGCCGCGCCACGGTGGTGATGGATCGGGGCCTGGCAACGCAAAAGAATCTGGAATGGCTGCGGAACGATCATCGTTCCTATATCGTGGCGGCGAAGCAGGGCGAACGGGAGGAATGGCGCGAAGAATTTCTCGCCGGAGAGTGGGAAGAAGTCATCCGGCCCGACCCGCCGACGCAGGCGAACAAAAAGCGTTCGCGCGTCGAGGTCAAGCGGGAAACCCGCGGCGAAGAAACCTGCGTGCTCTGTCGCAGCGAGGGAAGGCAAGCCAAGGACGCGGCCATCCGGGGACGGTTTACCGAGCGCATGGAGAGAGAGTTGGAGAAATTGCGCAAGCGAGTGGCGGCGGGGCGTTTGAAGCAAGTGGACAAGATCCACGAGGCGGTGGGACGCTTGCGGGAACGGTATCCGCGAGTGGCGCGCCACTACGCCATTCGGGTGATCGAAGAAAACGGCCCGCCCCGAGTGGAATGGGAAATCAACGAAGAAGCGGCTCGCCAGGCCGATGAGTTGGATGGAACCTATCTGCTGCGAACCAACCGCCGGGATTTATCCGCCGACGTCATTTGGAAAATTTACATCATGCTGACTCACGTGGAATCAGCGTTCCGGCATTTGAAAACGACACTGAATTTTCGGCCGGTGCGTCATCAATTGCAGAATCGGGGCGAGGCGCATCTATTTTTGTGTGTGTTGGCGTATCATTTGTTGCATGGCATCGAGTCCACCCTACGGGCAAAAGGTGATTTTCGTTCCTGGTCGACGATTCGGAAAATCCTCCGCACTCATCAAGTGAACTCCATCGTGCTGCCCGCCGAGAATGGAGATGTTTACGAACTGCGTAAACCAACGGCGGCCGAGCCGGAACATTGTGAAATTTATCAAAGATTGGAGATTGATCCAACCGTGAACCGCTACCCCCGATCGAAGCGAAAATACAAGGCGTAGTGCCGAAAATGACACCCCGATCCAATAAAATCAATAGGTTACGAATTTTAATGACGAAGTTGGGTTAAAAAGTAAGATAAACGGATAAACGAGAAGCGCTTATGGTTCACGAGGAATCATTGATACTTGGGGAGGCGATTCGTTTTGGAATGGGAGCGTCAGGATTGGCCCAGCACTTTCTTGAAATGGCGGATGGTTCGACGCTCTTGATGCGTCACGAACGTAGTGGCCTTTCCCTTGGCGCCGGCTCGGGCGGTCCGCCCGATGCGGTGGAGGTGGTCTTCGGGCGCCATGGGTAAGTCGTAATTAATGACATGCGCGATCCCTTCAATGTCCAATCCTCTCGAAGCTACGTCCGTGGCGACCAGAATCTGGAACTTACCCTCGCGAAACGCATCCATCGCCTGCAGCCGCTTGCTTTGATCGATGTCTCCATGAATGCGGGTCGCCGAATACCCGGCCGCTTTCAGACGATGCGCCAGACGCTCCGTCGATCGCTTGGTTCGGACGAAGATGATAATAGGGCCGGTTTCTTGATTAAGGACGTCGAACAGAATTTGTTCTTTCTCCTCGGGCGATACATAGAACACTTCCTGAGATACGGAGTCCAGCGGCGTCAAATCGGGCGCGCCGGTATTGACGAATACCGGCGATTGCAGATTTACGCCTGTTAATTTGCGCAGCTCCGTGGGCACCGTCGCAGAGAAAAGCATGGTTTGCGGGTGCTCATAAAAGCACCGGAAGATATCCGAAATCTGGGGCATGAATCCCATGTCCAACATCCGGTCCGCTTCATCCAGCACAAAAATCTCGGCCGAATCGATCCGCACCCGGCCCCGCGATTGCAGATCCAACAGCCTCCCCGGCGTGGCGATCAGAATATCCACCCCTTCGCGCAACTCGAGCATCTGATCCAGGATGCTGTCGCCGCCGTAAACCACCATGGTTTTCAAACCGGTGTCGACGAGAATCTCTTCGATGGATTCTTTGATCTGAATGGCCAGCTCGCGCGTCGGCGCGACCACCAGGGCGCGCATTCCTCTTCCCGGATTGGCCAGAAGCCGCTCCACGATGGGAATCCCGAAGGCCAGGGTTTTTCCCGTGCCGGTTTGCGCCCGGCCGATCAAATCGCAGCCCTCCACGGCGGGGGGGATGGCCAGCGTCTGAATGGGGGTCGCCTTCTTAAATCCAAGCCGGTTCAAATTCTGAAGCACGGCGTCGCTGACGCCCAGTGAGGCGAAAGGCAGACATTCGATGGCGTCTTCCACCTCCAACTCCGGCGCTATATCCTTGGATAAACGCCGGCCCTCGCTTGCCGGCTTTTGACTCTCCTTTTCAATGCGTTTGCGTTCTATCTCCTCTTGAATCCACTGCCATGCCGCTTCATCGATTTCAGCCGTCTCAACAATACAGTCGGAAATTTCGCATCCCTGCATGCAGTGCAGCGCCGATGAAACGGCTTTAGGTTGTTTTAATATGATATAAGCTTCGCAGTTTCTCTCCGCGCCATGGTTCGACGGCGCGATCATAACCTCTTGCCAGGGAACGTGATTCGCCGAAAGAACTTTTTCTAAAATAAAAGAGGGTATGGAAGCAGGAAGGTTGCGTAAGAGTATTGCGGGGATCATCAAATGCCTTTCACGTTTGGATATGCCTAACCAAATAATAATATAATTGTTTTATCCATTATTATATTGCATTGAAAGGAAGATGTAATTCCCTTGAAGATATTCTTGAAAAAATCCCTGAACAAGAAAAGACGCGCGGAGGTCTTTGCTTCCGCGCGCCTTTATTGAAAATCTTCGAAAAAATCAGGCCTTCCGTTTTTCGAGTATTTCTTGCAGCGTCTTTTTCGTTTCTTCGCCGGCGTTGTTCAAAGCCTCTTTCAAAGCGGGTTCGACGCTGTTTCCCTCCATGGCGATCAGCGTCTTTTTCGCCGTGTCGCGTACGATATACAGAGGCCGGTTCAGCTGTTTAATGATCGACGCCGCCGCTTCGGGAAAGTCCATCTTCGAAGCGCTGATGATCGCGGCGCAGATATAGTGTTCTTCGATCTCTTCATCATCATTGTTCAAAAGACCGACCAGCATTCTGCCGGGAAATTCCAACTTGCCCTTTTGAATTTGCGCGTCGCAGAATCGCAGGGCGCTGTCGATCAGGATTTTCTTCTGGCGGTAATTCAAACTATCGAATTCCGGGGGATCGGTCTCGGGCATCACGCCGATGCGCCCGATCGCCTTCACTGCAGCCATGGCCAGATCGAGATTGGAGGACTGCATATATTCCTCGATGACCGGCGCCGCCTCCTCGGTTTTCCGGTGGCCTAGCGCGGCGATGATCCGAGGCTTGAAATCTTCCGGCGCCTTCTCCAGCGCATTGATCAGAGCCTTGTCCGCCTCCGCATCGGGAATGCGCTCCAAGCAGAAAACCGCTTCTTCGCGCAGATCTTCGCGGCTCATATAAGGAGCGATGTACGGAATGGAATCCGCGTTGGCCGTCAGCGACAGCGCGCGCAAGGCAAACGTCTGGATGACGGTGGAATCTTCTTTCAACAAATTGAGCAGATGATTGGTCACCGCTTTGCGCGCCGCGCTTTCTTTCTCTTTCCCGACGGAATGAACGATTTCCATCAAAGACTGGGCGGCTGTTTTCTGAACGGACATATCGTCCGAATCCAGCAATTTGGCCAATGGAGCGATCACGCCGGGCTCCTGTTTATCCGCAATTTTCCAGGCGGCCAGTTGTTTTTGGGGGTCGCCGCTTTTTATATCCGCCAGAAATTGCTCCTGATCCGCCTGGGCCGAAGGGGTTGAGGCCGCTGCGATCACACTCGCCGCTGCGAGCGCGCCCCGGCCTGATTTTTTGAATTGGCTTGTGGTCATGGTTCTTTCTCCTTTTCCTTGGAATTACAAATGCCATTCGCCTCGGCCGGGTCGGCTGAGAAGGCGGTTGGCTTCTTC
>JAFGTC010000052.1 GCA_016934335.1 Candidatus Omnitrophota bacterium
CGGCAGCGGCAAAAAATACAAAAAATGCTGCGGGAAAAACGCCTGATCCCCCCGCAAAAGCACCCGAGATCACGATTTCCACCTTCTTTATTTCCAGCCCTCTTTCATACAATTCCTGAAACTCATTTGGCTTCCCGTAAATATTTTTTATTTTTTAAGCATAACATAATCAATAAGATAACTTGCATTTAATGAACAAATGTTCAATTTGGCTCGATTCTTGCAGCATCATCCCCCCGGTTCGCTTATAACTCACTTTTTTGGAGCTAAACTATGAACAAACCTAAACTTACGCAAGATTCTACTCGCGACGGCCATTCCACCGATTATCTCGATTGGGAAGCTGAATTGGAAAAAATAGAAGTAAAACAAGATCATCGCGAAGTTTCCCTCGATCCCATCATCATGGATCAAATCTTCGCCCAAGACGACGGCTTCGAATTTGCCGGCGCTTTCGCCGAAGCCGACGCCCAGGAAGAAATCCAGAGCCAAATCGATCTCATCATCCGCATCGCCCGCAAAAAACTCTCCGGCCTCACTCGCTACTGCATCCTCCTCATCCTCATGAGCGGCGCTTCCCTCCAACGCATCGCCCAAATTCTGGGCGCCTCCCAAGACGTCGTCAAACGCGCCGTCAACCGCGGCGTCAAAATCATCCGCGAATGCCTCTCCCTCAACTATGGAGAGTTCCCCGTCTCCCCGGGAAAAAGACCGCCCCTGCGAGCCTCTCTCTTCCCTCTCGACACTTCCGACGAACGCCAAAAATTCCAGACCTTCCTCAACCAACACACCGTCGCCCATATCTCCTACCGGGGGGAAGATCCATTCCGGGAAGCGTTGGTCGTCTACTTCACCGGAAAAGCCGCCAAAAAGCGCTGATCCGTTCAACCAGGCGCGTCCATCTCAAAAGCCCGAAACACATCCCCGCATAAAAAAAAGAAAATGGATAACCCATTGATGTATATGATCTTATATCAACCATACCTCCAAACCCCTCCAAAAAGGGTTTATGTCTATATTCCTGCCAATACAATAAAGTGGAAAATTTTTTCACTGCTTAAATATCTTACTTCATTGGACTTTAACAAAATCCCCCGGGCAATCCCTAAAAAATCTCTTGACACCACAATATATTGCGTATATCTTCTTATTCCCCACAATGGGTTGATGATTGACATCATCAGTAACGGCTTCGGTGGATTTTCATCAAGAGCATAAATTCCAAGATATATAATCCATAAAGCAATATATGTAGGAGATAATTAAAATGGCTATGATTGATTCAAATCGGGTTGATGCGGCGCCGAATGCAAAACGGCAAGAAGACAGGGATGACAAAAAACAAACGCCTCGGCTCTCCAGCAAGGGATTGAAATTCCAGCGTGTTTTTACGCAGAAAGGCGTTGATCCCTTCTCTACGGTCGAATGGGAAAAGCGCGACGCTAAAATATCCGGCGACAAAGGCGAGGTGATTTTCGAACAAAAAAATGTGGAAATCCCCAAAACCTGGTCTCAGCTGGCCGCCAATGTCGTCGTTTCCAAATATTTCCGCGGCAGCATGAACACCCCCCAACGCGAAAACAGCGTACGCCAGCTGATTTCCCGCGTGGTCGACTCCATCGCCTCCTGGGGCGATCGCCAGATGTATTTTGCCTCCGCTGAAGACAGAGACGCGTTCAAAGATGAACTGATTCACCTGCTTCTTCATCAATACGCCTCCTTCAACAGCCCCGTCTGGTTCAACGTCGGCGTCGAAAAAAATCCTCAGTGCTCCGCCTGCTTCATCAACTCCGTCGAAGACAAAATGGAGTCCATTCTCGAATTGGCCCGAACCGAAGGCATGCTCTTTAAATTCGGCTCCGGCGCCGGCTCCAACCTCTCCCCCATCCGCTCCTCCCGCGAACACCTCCACGGCGGCGGCACGGCCTCCGGCCCCGTCTCTTTCATGAAGGGATACGACGCCTTCGCCGGCGTCATCAAATCGGGCGGCAAAACCCGCCGCGCCGCCAAGATGGTCATTCTCAACGCCGATCACCCCGACATCGTCGATTTCATCATGGCCAAAGCCAACGAAGAAAAAAAAGCCTGGTCCCTGATCGACTCCGGCTACGACGGCTCCTTCAACGGCGAAGCCTACGGCTCCGTCTTTTTCCAAAACGCCAACCACAGCGTGCGCGTTCCCGACGAATTCATGAAAGCCGTCGAAAACGATGAAAAATGGCAAACCCGCTTCGTGACTCGCGACGAAATCTGCGAAACCTATGACGCCAAAGATATTATGCGCATGATCGCCGAGGGAACCCATATCTGCGGCGATCCCGGCATGCAGTTCGACACGACCATCAACCGCTGGCACACCTGCCCCAACAACGGCCGCATCAATGCCTCCAATCCCTGCTCCGAATACATGTTCCTCGACGACACCGCCTGCAACCTGGCTTCCCTCAACCTGCTGAAATACCTGAAAGAGGACGGCGAATTCGACGTCGAACGCTTCAAAAAATCCATCGACGTCCTGATAACCGCCCAGGAAATCATCGTCGACAACGCTAGCTACCCCACCGAAAAAATCGACCGCAACAGCCATCTTTACCGAACTCTGGGGCTGGGCTACGCCAATCTGGGCGCTCTTCTCATGGCCGGCGGCCACCCCTACGACAGCGAAGAGGGGCGCGCCTACGCCGCCGCCGTCACCGCCGTCCTCAGCGGCGAAGCCTACGCCCAAAGCGCCCGCATCGCCAAAGAAACGGGGCCCTTCTCCGAGTTTCAGAGCAATCGCGACCCCATGCTCCGCGTCATCGACATGCACCGTAAGGCCGCCTACGACATCGATCCTGACGTCGCCCCCTCCTCCCTGCGCGACCAGGCGCTCAAATCCTGGGATCAAGCCTACGAACTCGGGGAAAAATACGGCTTCCGAAACGCGCAGGTCACCGTACTGGCCCCCACCGGCACCATCGCTTTCATGATGGACTGCGACACCACCGGCGTTGAACCCGACATCGCTTTGGTCAAATTCAAAAACCTGGTCGGCGGCGGCGCCCTCAAAATCGTCAACAACACCGTTCCCAAAGCTCTGAAGCGCCTTGGATACTCCAAAGACGACATCCGGAGCATCGTGGCCTACATCGATCAAAACAACACCATCGAAGGCGCCCCCCATCTGAAAGAAGAACATCTCCCCATCTTCGACTGCGCTTTCAAGCCCACCAAGGGCAAGCGATTTATCCACTACATGGGCCATATCCGCATGATGGGCGCCGTGCAGCCCTTCATCTCCGGGGCCATCTCCAAAACCGTCAATCTGCCCAACGAATCCACCGTCCAGGAAATTGAAAAAGCCTACATCGAATCGTGGAAGCTCGGCCTTAAAGCGGTCGCCGTCTACCGCGATGGATGCAAACGCACCCAGCCTCTCAACACCAGTCAGGCTAAAGACGCCGCCAAATCCGGCAAAGACGCCGACGCCGCCCCCAAACCCTATCGCCGCCGCCTTCCCGACGAACGCCGCGCCCTCACCCACAAATTCAGCATCGGCGGCCATGAAGGCTATATCACCGTCGGCCTCTACCCCGACGGGCAGCCGGGCGAGATTTTCCTCACCATGGCCAAAGAAGGCACCGTCGTCTCCGGCATGATGGACGGCTTCGCCACCGCCGTCTCTCTCACGCTGCAATACGGCGTCCCCCTGCGAATCCTGGTCAACAAATTCGCCCACACGCGCTTCGAACCTTCCGGATTCACCGGCAATCCCGAAATCCCCATCGCCAAATCGATCATGGATTACATCTTCCGCTGGCTGGCTTCCAAATTCCTGTCCGACGAAGACAAAAAAATCGTCGGCGTCCTCGATCGCGGCGAAAAAAAATCGTCCAATAGCCTGCACACCGGTTTGGAAGAATCCTCCCTCCTTCCATCCGGCGCGGGCGGCCGGAACCAGACAAAATCCACCGGCGAGGCCGGCAAGCCCTTCGCCTTCGAAATTCAAGCCGACGCCCCCCCCTGCCACGAGTGCGGAACCATCATGATCCGCAGCGGATCATGCTACAAGTGCATGAACTGCGGCGCCACAAGCGGCTGCTCCTGATCCAATCGATCCGCCGATCAAAAGGCAAATAAACAGGTATAACAAAAAAACGCTCTCCCTTTCCCTCGGAGAGCGTTTTTTTAACTCAAAATTCAACCCCGTTTTTCAGTTTACGGAAATATAATCCGGCGTTATAAACAATTCTCCTTCGATGAATCCCAGCGCTTCATAAGCGCCCCGCAGCGTTTCCAGCGCGTCTTCAACCACGCGGCGATGGGGAAATAAGCGATGTTGATTCGTACACGCTTGAATCACTTTCTGCTTGGCCAGCCGCATTCCCTTCTTGACAAACAGCGTGTAAATGAACAACAGCCGCTTTTTCATCGCTTCGTCGTCTTCATAAATCAACGCCTGTTTCAAAGGGTACAATACCTTCTCTCTCTCTTGCGGCGATCCCGGATCATACCACGACGTCACCTTGCTCGCGATCTCGTCCCGCGCCAACTGCAAAAAATACCCCAATTGCTTGTCGGACAAAGGACTCTGGCTTCGCGCAAAACGGCGCAACGTATGATTCAAGGCTCTCCGCAATACCCGCGCTTCAATGGGATGCCCGTAATGACCCATGTGCAATGTCTTAAAATATCGAGTCAGATGCTTGAGAGAATACACCACATCGTCTATCAACAGAAACGAATGCTTCTTGGCAAACGATTTGGCGATCGATTCGTCTATCTCCCATTCCCGTGTTAGATACGTCCTCAGCCTTTCTCGTCGCTGCAATTCTTCGGCTGAAGGTCTTCGGCGTTTTTTGGTTTTCCCTAAATCTACGACAGCTTCTGCCATAAATTGACTCCCCATGAAAATTCATACCTGCAGTTGTTCCAACTTGTCCCAGAGATTTTCCACAATTGGAGAGAAAATCTTCTTTTCTGTGTTATCCGGCGTCGTCACCTCCTCTCTTCCAAAAAATGATTTGTCCTAATTTGATATAATTGATAAATATGATTAAATTTGAGGCTCATGATACAACTTGGATAAACAGGTGAGATAACGCCGATATACCCTGGTTCTAGGCAACTCTTCAACATAAACACAATAAACAGGGTCCTCCGAATGAAAATAAGAACCCTCAACTCAATCCTCAAACAATCAGCAAAAAATCAGCAACCGCTTTTTCATCGTTTTGGACAAGCAACCCCTGCCCTCTTACACAACCTTCCCCACTCTCTTCAATAAGGTAGTGCTATAGACCGTTACATCGAAACGCCGCCGTAACAAAAATATACTACCAAAAAACCATTGCCCCTGTCAATCATTTTTTTTAATACCACAAAAATTTTCTGCATTTCAATATCGTCTGAAAATAATCGCCCTTATTTCATGGAATTTCCATGAGTCGCCCTTCTTTTAATTTCGCCGTCAAGGTTTACCCGCGCCTCTCTCCCCTCCGATTAAAAGAGCGCCATGGGATTCGATGTATTGGGTGTTTCGCGAAAAAGAACTATCATTTCAGGCTGTTTAATTTTCTCACAACAAAAATTAAATCGATTCTATACTAGACTCAACGGCGCGGCGTCATCGCCGATCAGGGCATGACTGTCTCGATCCTGGGCGCCTGTTTCTTGGAAGAATCCTGGATGGACGGCGTCGCCTCTCCATCCGCCAATATCGCCGGAACGGTTTATCTTCATATGAGCAAACGGATCGACGCCTACCATCAAGGAATGAAGCGCCTGACATCGTTCATGGAAATGTTCCTGACCGATGGCGAGCCTCCCTCCCCCCAACAGATCGACGAGGAATATCGCGCGATCGATTCCTTGCGCAACATCCCCTACAGGCTGCATGCGCCGGAGACGCCCATCGATTTCGAAGGGGGCTTCTTCGTCCTCATCGGCGAGGAATATGAACGCTACGACGATGCCCTGCCCGCTTTTCTCCAGGTGTGCTTCCTGCCCGCCTCGATGGATTCTTCCAAAGAGATCAATCGCTTTTTGACCATGCTTCCCATCCAGTGACGCTTCATCCCGGCGTCATCGAATGCGCACAATATGATCGCCCGCCAGATCGCTCGCCAAGACATGACCCTGCGGCGAGATCGCGACGCCCAGCGGCCGGCGCAGCCTCCGATTCTTTAGATCCGTCACGATCTTATCCTGCAGTTCTCCCGCCTGGTTGTAGACGTGCACGCTGCCTTCCAGCGGATCGGTCAAATAAATCAGTCCGTCGTCCGCGCAGGCGACATAACTCTCGAATCCCCCGGTCGCTCTCCCCTCCGTCTGAATCGGCCATCCGCCGATCAGATCGCCCTCCGGCGTATAAATTCTCGTGCGGAGATTGAGATGGTCGACCACGATCACATTGCCGTCCGGCGTCACATCGATCCCCCACGGTTCATTCAGCGAATCCTCTTCCTCGCCCTTCTTCCCCCAAATGCGAGCAATTTTGCCTTCCGGCGTAATGGCGACGATTTGGTGATGGCCGGCGTCCGTGATATAGAGCAAGCGTTTTTGGGGATGAAAAACGATCCCTCGCGGTCCGAAAAAGTCGTGCGCCGTTTTCCCCAGAAAGATCCCGTTGGCGTCAAACAAACTCACCCGATGATTCCACGTATCCAACACATAAATGTTTCCGTTCTCAGGATCGAGAGCCGCGTCGTTGGGTTCTCGAAGCTGGCCGTCTCTCGATCCCTCTTCGCCGAATTTCCAGGCATAGGATCCATCCGGACGAAAGACCTGCACCCGATGATTTCGCGCATCGGCGACGAATACGCCGCCCGCCGCATCCGTCACGATGCCGCGCGGCTCGTAGAAGCGCCCGTTTCCATCGCCGCGCCCTCCCGTATACATCGATGCGCCGGGCGCCGGCGGGCGCAGCGCCGGCGGCGTCATGTCCCCGGCTCTCGCCGCCTCGCTCGCCAATCCATAGATTCGATTGAGGCTTTTATCGATTTTGAAGACGGACGTATCGCCGCAGCGGAAAACCAACTGAAAAATGCCGCCCATGTCTTCAATATGCTGGAGCCCGTCTTCGCCCAAAGGCGCAAGATTGCTTTGATCGCCGCGCAGCGTGTTCTTTTCGATCCGCCCGAAAATCAGATACTGCAGATCGTATTGACCGAGCAGGCGCAGCACTTCGTCTTGATCGTTCGACGTGTAAATTCGCTCCATATCGCGCACCCGCTGATTGACCGTATACGCGACGTGATCCATGCGTTCGCGGGTATGATGCGGCCAGCCGATCAAGGCGGGCAGCCCGGTGTACGAACTGTAGCGGGCGTGATCTCCGCCATGGCGGTACGACAACTCGACGATGGGAGGCCGGCCCTCCACAAATCGTTTGAACCAGTGGATCGCTTTATAGGCGCCCGGATCGTCTTTCTGCAGATACGCCAGCCCGTCCAGCGTAGGCCGCGGTTCGCGCATGTCGCTGCTGTATCCCCCCGCCTTGGTCACCAGAACCGGCCCCAATACCGCGAAGGGCAGCGTGGGGATCAACACCAGAATCATGGCGAACAGAAACGCCAGCCGCCCGCTCCACGTAAACCAGCCGCCGATATGCCGGCCTATCTTTTCGATCTGACTCCACACCCAGACGCAGCTGACGGACGCGGCGATCGAAAGATAAAGCCAGACCTGCAGATTAAACTTAAACGCCGTATTCCATCGATGCGCGGGCGGCCCCCAGGGATTCTCTTTGATATGAAACACTTCGATGCCCAGCGACAAGCCCAGCCCCAGCACTGCAGCCAGGCAGGCGAACACGAATTCCGGGCTCTGCCTCCGCCTCCACATCATCAGAAAAATCACCAGAAAGACCGGCAGAAACAGCCCCACGAGGCTGTAATTCAGCGGATGCTCCGGATCCATCGGGCTGGGAAATCCAAAAAGATTGGCGCGCGTGAGATACAGCGCCGCCGCCACCGACAGCATAAAGAAACTGCAGAACAAAATCGTCCGTTTCAGCGATATCCGGCCGTCGCCCCGCACCGCCGCGAACAAAACGGCCGCGATCGTCAGCGGGAGCAGCATGTGCGTCCAAAATCCCAGATACGTGGTGATCAGCGTGTTCCCTTCGGTCATGACGCCTACAGACGTGACCCGTGAAACGAATTGCGTGTGAAAAGGAACGAACAGCAG
>JAFGTC010000053.1 GCA_016934335.1 Candidatus Omnitrophota bacterium
ATAAAATAGGCTTGTGCTATGAAAAACAGATATCTTGCGCATATACATCTATGAATCTATGTAGAGAATATATTTATAGTCGATATTGATAGACTTATATAATAGTTGACTTATCTCCAAAATCGAAAAGTAACCGAGAAATAACCGGACGGATTAATTTTTGCCGCTTTGAATGATCTGGTTTGGCGGTTAAGCAATATCTTTATTAACAATCGTTTCATCATCTCCAATACTTAAAATTTCTGGTTACATCTATTTTCAATATGCTATATACTATAAAAAATATATTCTTTGAATAAGGAGAGTAAAGCCATGATAATTCGAGCCCCCACATATCTCATTATCCTACTTTTCTGTCTCGCCAGCCTCACAAGCATGCCAGGAATAACAGAAGCAAACACTTACGTCGTGTATTCCAATGATTTCAGCCGACTGACTTCCCAGCCTGTTGCCCTCACGGAGCAATTTGCATCAATCCCTCAAGTTTGCACCATCTTTATTTTCAACGGCGGCAAATCGCAGCAGTATGATGCCATATCAAGCGCGGTTATTGACATCAACGGCTCTCCCGTCACCGCTCCCAATGAGTTCAATCAGAATCAGCCGATCATCGTCAAGACCATCGAACTTTCTGATGAGAATCAATTGTCCGTAGACCTCCGAAGCAAGCCGGGCGGTGGAATCACGATTGAGATCATCGGCATCGATGACGATCCCCCGGTGATCGTTGTAATCCCGACTCCTGCCCCCAATTCCGCAGGCTGGAACAACACGGACGTTACGGTGAATTTCGTCTGCTCAGACGCAACAAGCGGAATTGCTTCCTGCCCCCCGCCAGTGATCGTGCAGGAGGAAGGAGAAAATCAAAAAATTACGGGCGAGGCGGAAGACAATGCCGGCAACACGGCATCGGCCGAAGCGATCGTTAACATCGATAAGACTGCGCCGGTAGTGACCATAACCTCGCCTCTGCAGGGAGCGATTATCACAGATTCTCCCGTCACTGTTAAAGGAACTGTCGAGGAGCATCTTTCCGGCGTTGCAGAGATGGATTGCAACGGAGATCCGCTAGTCCCTGCTCCCACTTCATCGTTTATCTGCAATGTATCGCTGGTCAAAGGGGAAAATATGATTGAAGTCGCGGCAACAGATTTGGCTGGGAATACCGGAACCTCGGAAATAACCGTGATATTTGATCCGCCTGCCCTGGAACTTTCATACGTGGAAGACTTGGAACTCATCTGGTGGAATCCGTCTTATTGGCAGTGCGGCGGGCTTTGGGTTGAAGGGCTTGACTGGGTTCACTTTGGTGCATTCTATCGACCCATCGCGCCGGAAGGATATTATGCCTTGGGACATTACGGCGAGCTCACCAGCGGAGGGGCATGCAGTCCGTCGCCTCAACCGGCAGGTTTTATGCTCTCAGCAAAAGAACTGGAGCCGGGGGCTCTGGCGAAACCTCTCGACTACATCGAGTTGTGGAAAAGTACTGGGGCTATGCATGAGCCGCCAGGATCCTTTTGGCGGCCGGTTCCCCCGGACGGCTATGTCAGTTTAGGAATAGTTGCCCAAAATGGGCATAACAAGCCGGACCTTGATCAAATCCGATGTGTGCGTGAAGACTTAACCACAGCGGGGATGACCGGCAGATTGGTGTGGAACACGGAGCGCGGGATCGGCTCGGAAATGGACTTGGGATTGTGGCAGGTGAAAGCCCAGGATCCCGGCGGAATCGGCATCGGCGCTTTTGTGGGATCTAATTCCACAACTGTTCAGCCAGATGAACCTTTGTATTGCATAGACGTCAGTCATGTCAAAGATGGAATAGACGATCTCAATAATTTGGGATCGCAAGAGGTTGCGCAGCTTGTCGAGAAATACGGCCCCATACTTCTGTTGAACTCGAATGAAATCTTCCTCCCCGACGGCGCGGAATACAGTTTGAATTTCGCGAAACTGGAGTGGGGGCTGGTGCAAAATGAGTGGGATTACGACTCCTTCAACCTCCAGATTCTTGGCAGCATCCCGACTTCCTCCGAAATTCTCATGGACGATTTCACGGGAAACGTGGAGACCGACCCAGATTTCTCAAATGCAGAATTCCGTCATTGGCTAAGAATGCCGGTGGAATGGGGATATCCGTTCACGACGGGAGAAATATGGGCGCCGGGATCTGTCGCTTCGTCAGGCGACCTTTCACGAGCGCGCGCCTATGTCCGCGTCTTGCCGTGGAACTGGCTGTTCACCGAACTGCAATTCTGGATCTACTACCCCTTTAACGGACCGGGAAGGGTGCGAGTTTGTTTACACGCTAATGATTGTCATCATATCAACCTTTGGGAAAATGGAAGACATTATTCCGACTGGGAGCATGTTACGCTGCGCATTCTAAATAGCACCAAGGAGTTGGTTGGCGTCTACATGTCTGCTCACGCCGGAGGTTACTGGTTTTTGACAAGGGATTTTGGCGGGCGCCTCATGTTTTCGGAGACGCATCCGAAAGTATACGCAGCCAAGTTCTCACACGCCCAATACGCTGCGCCAGGCAGGCATTTTTACAAAAGAGTCAAGTCGGAGGACTGGGGCCTGGGCACGTTTTCTGTCGATTTATACGATGATACGGACAATGGCCCATCCTTGCCTGTTTACCAACCTGCCTATTATTCGGTCATATCTTCCGCGATGCCCGGCTATCCAGTCATCGAGCCCGATTGGATCCTTTATCATGGTCGCTGGGGACAGTACGAGCGTTTGAGCGACACGGTGATGCTCGTCTATACCCAGACAGAAGTTGGAGCGGGGCCCTTCGGGCCGGTTACCAAAGATTGCTGGGGAGGCGAGCCTGATGGACCCGGTTCATGGTAACAGATGGCAGGGAGTAGAAAGGCGTGGATTTTCCCTGTTGGACTTAAATGATTGAATGCCATACCGTCATGGAGCGGGGCGGTTGAACGCCGCCCCGTTTTGAACATCATCGAAAAAAAACTCCGTTTCTTTTGGATACACTGTTTGTCAATCTCGGCGTTTGAAAATCGAAATTCGGAGGGGCGCCCCCATACCCGAGGGAGAGTATGTTTTTCAAATGTTATTTTCCCTCGCATAGTCTATGTCATCGAACGTCCAAAATCCTACAGGTTCAGATTGCAATGTCCCTGGTAAGAAAAGTAATGCAAGCAGGAAAAGCGAGTACAAAAAACGATAGACTTTTATAAAAAAACACTTGACAAGAATTAATTTATCATGAGAAGATCATCAGAAATCCACAAGTTGGGCTATGCAGTTCTTTAGGTTTCAGGATTTCAATTGATATCAAAACGACCGAAAGGAGAAAGAAAGGATGAGAGTCTTTTGGAGAAGTCAATCGGGCAAGATGTGGTTTCTGGGTGCAATTTTTATGTTGGCGTCTGTAATGTCAGTTCATGCAGAAACAGTTTTGTCCATCGATTTTTCAACGGCGCAGGGATATAGCGATGGACCTCTTCTCGGCCAGCCGGCAGGCGCAGCGGATGTCTGGTCGGAAGAACCCGGTACCGTTCCGGTTGGATTTGATGTGCAGAATGGAAAACTCCACTTTGATCAGCATGGCGGGGCGAATTCGTTCATTATGATTTCCTTTCCGGTGACCAAGAGTGGGATGATAACAGCTACGTGGGAATGGCAATACTTGGGCCCGGCGGATAGTTCGGTGGACAATGGGTTTGTTCTCAGCGATTCTTCGAATTTCAATCTGGACGGAGATGACTCGGCAATTGATTTTAACGAAAACGGAGCCATGGTGCGGATGACAGCCGCTTCGGGCATGATCAACGCCGTCAATAGCGACGGCGCCGGCGCCGGAACGTACGCCGACGTGAATGTCGACTATCGGGATGGGCGAGTGATCCCGATGAAAATCGAAGTGGATCTTGACAATTTCTCCTATGATGTATGGGCGGATGGTGTACTGGTCGGCGATGATTTCGGCCTGCGAAGAAACCCCCAAAATGGATTCGATACGCTAGTCTTGTGGAACAGCGGTTCCGCCGTCCACGCTCTTGAAGAAGGTATGTTACTCGATGATATTGTCATCTCCACGGAAACAGCATCGTTTGTTCCGAATTGGTCCCTGTTTAAGTAATTTCAATTCGAATTTAGATAACCGTAATTGAAAAGGAGGACGCTTACTTTTCTCGCGCCCTCTTTCTTTATGTTTAAACATACTTAAAAAAACAAAGGCAATCCGCATTCAATGATTCATCAATACCACTGCTTGTACACCGCAGCGGCCAGTGATGTGAGATCGCGCGTATATGCGTAGGAAACCTCTATTCGATCGGGCATCACCGGCAACGATGAAGCAACCGTTGAATGGGCTTCTAAAGAAATCGGTTATTACGACGCCCAAACGGAGTGGAAAACTCTGCTTTGGGAAGTAGATATGACCGATCACCTTGCCAACATAGCCGATCCTAACGGCTGGCTGGAGATTCGAATTGACACGAACCAAGATGCATCCGCTGACGGCTCGATCGTTTTGATCGATAATTTCCGAGTTACTGTTCCGCGCGAACCAACTGAAGTGAATGAGTGGAGTTTGTATTAAAAACCAATATAAACGCAATAATCAAAAGCCCGCATTAATCTGCGGGCTTTTTTTGTTTGCCCAGCGAAGCGGGCAAACAAAGGAAAGGCGGCCCCAAACAGGACCGCCTTGAATAGGTAATATGTATTGGATCGCTGTTAATAGAGTGACCATTCGGCCACAGCGGTTCCACCTGAACTTAAGACGATGTTGCCATAGGTTGCCTCGGTGTGAGGCCGGCCGCACCAGCATAATTGAGCCTGGCGGTCCATACCATCGTCATCATTCACGGATACACTGAAGCCCATCTCCGATTGACCGGTTCCAAGAGTCGCTTTCGGGATCTTAAATTCGATCTGATAACCGGTGTCAGTCTCGGATGACGCAGCATACCAATCGGCCTCTTCACCAAATGTGGGGTTATTGGCTTCGGCGTCACGCCATGCTCCGTTGGCGCTTAGGACGAATTGCCCTTCGTATTCCAGCACGCCCCTCCCGGGATCGTTACTGTCGTCCGCGTCAAAGAAGATTTCCACAGAGTCGTCTTCCCAGGTGGATCCATCTTCGCTGCCAGCCTCCGCGCTATCGTTGCTGAGGATATCGTCAATAACGGATACGCCAACGTAAATCGCGTCCGCATCATGCACAACCTGGAAGGAAAAATCGTGGTCTCCAGGCGCCCAGCCATCGTCGCCGGATAGAATATCGTACACACCGGTATAAGTGGTGACATCTACTTTGGGCGCATCCCCGTATTCTCCATCGCCGATAACTCCATCAACCGTGGGCGCGGGGGCCTCCGGCGCAGTGTACGTTCTTTGGCCAAGCAGTAGGTTCCCGTAGGTGGCTTCCACATGCGTATTTCCAGACCAAACATACTGATTTTCCACAGAATCGCCGCCATCGTCATCGTCATTGATGCAAACGTCAAATCCGATGATATCGCCAGGCTGCGGATCGCCCAAAATGCTCAACGAAATTCGAAATTCCGCTTCATAACCGGTTCCTGCATCATTGATGAGAGTCTGCGCGTACCAGGCTGCATCCGGACCGAAACCGGGATTTCCCGCTTCGGCTTGGCGGTAGGCGTTATTGATGGTGATGACGTACTGTCCGCCTGTGGACCAGCCTTCCGGTTTGGATCCCTCCGTATCGCGCACATCATAGTTGCTGTTATCGCCGTCAACAAATATTTCCACGCTGTCATCCGTCCACGTGCTGCCGTTCTCCGACCCCGCTGCCGCCGTGTCGTCGTAGAGGATGTCATCTGTCACCCGAACCGCAACATATAGATTCTCATCGTCGTACCCCACATAGATCTCCGCTGCGAAGTCTTCCGCATAATATGGACCTGGGCCGCCATTATCTATATGTGCGCCACGCGTGTAATCGTCCTCCAAACCGGCTTTGAACTCGTGCAGTTTGTCGATGTTATCATCGAATTGAATCGCCCAATATGAATTCGCGCCAGTAGTATAGGATCCACCGGCCCACATCCATACTTCGGGTTCAATCACGCCGTCGATCACGGGAGCTTGCGGCAACGGAAATGCAATTTGCGCCTTTGTCTCATCGTAAGTGGATCGATCCGCGAACACGAAACCCGCAACACAAAAAAACACCGCACAAAATACCACGCACTTCTTCATAAGCAACTTCCTCCTTGTTTAGGAATCTTTAAACCAGACTTTACACAATCATCACAATAAAATAAGCATATGTCAATTCATCAATCGATTTTTCCATAGAATTTTTTGGGGATTTTCCATATGATGAGCGGCAATTAAAAATCTATTTTGTAAACTTGATTGTAATAGGTGATCATTTCTTCATGAACCATCCGATTGCCCAATATCCGAAAAACAGAGCGATCGTGAAATAGTGAGAAACCCCAATGGAGGCGAGCGCCATGAGATATTTTATTGCCGGGCATTTTCATCCCTCAATCAATCTTTATAAAGACGTCGCGGCTTCTTTTTGGCGGCGGGATCCTTGCCCTGCATGACCTCAACGAGTTTTCCCTTTGCCATCTTTCCGGCCTGTTGGACGGTCATCGCGCCATATTTGCCGGGAGTGAGGATCTTTTGCCGCCCATCAATCCCCGATAGCAGATACAGATACTTTTGGCTTCCGACGGGAAAACCGAAGACAGAGCCCTCGAACCTCTTCATCCGGTCGAAAATCTGATCCGCCCTTGCCTTAATATTCCGCTTTGTCACAATAAATCTTGGTCAGTTTCATAAGCGGCCTCCAGGATTCAGAGATCTAGTCAGTGAATTCAATCCGGACATGAAAATCAAAATCATTCTCGCCGACGATCATAGTATCATTCGAGAAGGGCTTCGCCCCTTGCTGGAGAAGGAAGAAGACATGGAAGTGATCGGCGAAGCCGAAACCGGTCGCCAAGCGCTTCAATTGGTTGAAAAACTCAATCCCGACGTGGTCATCATGGATATCAGCATGCCCGATCTCAACGGCATCGAAGCGGCGCGCCGGATCCAGCAAGACTTTCCCCAATGCAAAATCGTCGCTCTTTCCGTGCACACCGACAATCAATACGTCGCTCGAATGATACAAGCGGGCGCCTCCGGATACCTGCCTAAAAACTGCGCCTTCAAAGAACTCTCGGCGGCCATCCGCGAAGCCATCAATGGAAAAACCTACCTCAGCCCCAAAGTCGTCGATTCCGTCGTCCAATATCTTAAAAAAATGTCTCCCGACTCCGATTCGGCCGCGGCTCTTCTCACCCCTCGAGAACGTGAAATCCTGCAATCGCTGGCCGAAGGCAAATTAACCAAAGAAATCGCCTCCACGCTGAACATCAGCGAACGCACCGTCGAAGCTCATCGCCAGAATATAATGACCAAACTCGACATGCACTCCATCGCCGAACTCACCAAATACGCCATCAGCCAGGGCATCATATCCTTGGAAAAATAACTAATATCTAACCTAAACCACTCATAGACTATAATATATACTCATCTCCCTCACACAAAATCTAGATGCTGATTATTCACTATATGCACTTTCCGCACCTTCAATTTCCGTAATTTTGCGAATTTCCGAATCATTCTTTCTCGCCTATATTCTTTAATGAACTCGAAATGATGCTCCTGCTGTACGAACAAACTATTTGAAGACAGGAGGACTCAATCATGAAGAATCTTTGGCGAAATACGCAATGGATCCAATCCCAGCCGTTCTGGTTTACTCTGCTCCGAATCGGGATCGGATGGCATTTCTTGTGGGAAGGATGGATCAAGTTAGCCGATCCGAATTGGTCGGCTCAAGGCTATCTTTCCGCATCATGGGGCCCCATCTCTCCGATCCTGCGATGGATCGCTGAAAACGAAATGCAATGGCCCCTTACGGCGGTGAACATCCTGGTTCCCTGGTGCTTGTTCATAGCAGGATTCTTCCTGATCCTGGGTATGTTCAGCCGATCCTCCATCCTGGCGGCCATGCTGCTGCTTGCCTTCTTCATCTTCGCCGCCCCGGCCAATCCTTACATGACCTTAAATCCGCCGGGCGCCGAATTGCAATGGTCCAACATTTATGTAGATCTCGATCACGCCCAGTGGACGGGAAAACACATGATCGGATCGGAAGGCAGCTACTTTCTTGTCAACAAAAACGTCATTGAACTAATCGCCTTGGCATGCTTGCTGACTTTCAATCCGAGAAAACTTTATGGAATCGATCACGCTCTCTCATCCGTGCGGATTCTCTGTACTCAAAAAAATGCGGAAATGCTGAAAACAGCAGAATTTCTAGAAAACGGAGGATACGATCATGGCGCTCACTCCTGAAGAAAAAATCATTGGCAGGCGAAATTTTCTCAAAGCGGCCGCCGCGCTTCCCGCGGTCGGAGCCGTAGCCTTTCAAGCAAAAAACTTAGGCCCCGTCAAAACGGGCATCGTTGGAACCGGAATGCAGGGCCGAATCCTCATCTCGCAATCCGATTCAAAATACCTCTACATCCACGGTCTGTGCGATATCCGGCCCGACAACCTGGATCATGGTTATTGGGCGATCGCGCAGCCCGAATTGGGCCACAATCCTCAACCCGTGCGATACCCGAAATATGAGGATATGCTGGCCGATCCGGACATCGAGGCGGTCATGATCGTTACGCCTCTGCATATGCACGCCCCCATGGCCATCCAGGCTTTGCATGCGGGCAAGCATGTGTTTATAGAGAAAACAATGGCCTACTCCATCGACGACTGCCGCGATATGATTCAACTCGCCCGGCAAAAAAATTTGAATCTACAAATCGGCCATCAACGCTTTTACAACCCCCTTTACTGGGACGCCTACAAAATGATGAACGAAGGCCTCCTCGGCGATGTCTACCATATCCGGGCGATGTGGAATCGCAACACGGATTGGAATTACTGGTCGCATGTCCATAAGGCCTCCAGTCCATCCGTCGTCAAGAAACTCAAACAGTTCGATCCATCCTCCTATGGATATCCCGATTTGCAAAAATTGGTGAATTGGCGATGGTACCGGCAATACTCGCATGGACTTTGGACGGAATTATGCAGCCATCAGATCGCCATAGCCAACTGGCTGTTTGGATCCACGCCGGCGGCCGTCTATGCGTGCGGCGGCAAATACAAGTCCGATGAAAATCAAGACGATTTGTACATCAAGTACGAAAAAGAATTCGAAGTTGTGCAGGAATATAACGACGAAATCCGCAGCTTCGAACAATTCATCCAAACGAAAAAAGAATATTCCAAAGACGATCGCACGGTCGACGACCACATCTACGCCCTCTTCGAATACCCCAAAGGACGAACCGTCTCTTACACCGCCATACAAAGCAGCAGCGTCGATAACTATTACGAACAAATCATGGGGACGCGCGGAACGATCCTCCTGGAAAACGAAAACGAAACCTATCTCTTCTGGGAGCCCGGCTGGGATGAAACGAAAGCCAAATTAGCCGCCGGCGATGCGAAGAACACCCAAGTTGAAATGGTTCAGGAAACCGAAAGCCAATCCGCCTTCGCCGCCCACGTCTCCCAGCAAGCCTCTCGAACTGGCGGCGCGACTGGAATGTCTCCCCTGGAACCGTACAAATGGGAATTGCAGGGTTTCGCTCATTCGATTCGAACCGGCGCTCCGAATCTATGCGACGGAGTACGCGGCGCCGAAGCGGCATTAGCCTGCTTGGAAGGGGAAAAATCGCTCCAGAACCGCCAACGCCGCATAATCCCCTCGTTGGGATGAATGAATAACAGCCCTGACTTGATGAATGGAAAGCGCATTGCCCGCCGTCACGCAATGCGCTTTTCTTATTCTTAATTCAATCGGATCGTCTTCCGAATCTCCTGCTTCAACTCAAAACTCAAAACGCCTTCACATCCAGGCCATGACTCAACGTGAACAACGATTCTCTCCGGTGGATTTCTCCGGGGCGGCTGGATGAAAAGCGACGCCTCATCTCCTTGATCCGATACGACCAACTCAAGCGACATGGAGCCGAATTCGGTTATGACGCTGCGCAGCCGGGTCTCCGATCCCGGCTGAAGCCATGTTCGCGGCAACCCTTCGAACAAATGCAGTTCATTCTGGCGCTCCAAAACAAGCAGATGGCGCACCAGTCGAATCAATTCGGCGCTGGCCCAATTGTGAGGCATATCCCCGACAACGCGCTCTCCCTCTCCTTTCAGCAGCTGCTCCTCCCTCCACGCCAGCAAGGGCGAAGCGTGATTTGCAAAGGCGTACAAAATATCGGCCGCTTTGGATCCTCGCCCCAGCCAAAGCCAGGCGTGCGCATAAAACGACCCGAAATAATTCCAGATCCCTTCCGATATCCACCCCGTTCCATACACTAAGCCTTCACGCTCCACCGATTCCAACATCGACATGTTTTGACGCACTGGCGGATCATCCGGTTCAAACACTTTCCCGGGGAACACGGCATGCAAAAACGCCCACTGCCCCTTTTGCGGAGCGACGCCCTCATCGTCGCGCATACGAATCGGGAGATGCGATTGGCCCCGGGAATCGATTTTCATATCGCGCTTGGCCGATCGTTGAAACGTAGAATAGAATTCCCGGTATTGATCCCGCCAAACGTCGGCCAGATCTTTTTTCCCCAGCCATCGAGCCGCGTCGACGGCCGCTTTCATTCCGGACAGCGTCCAATACACATTCGTATATTCGGGGTATCTCCCGCCCAATCCCCCATCGCTGAATCCAACGGGCAGCAGCCCGTCATTCAACGGTTCGTCATCATGGAATGACATGTCCCGCATAGTTTGGATATAATCCCAGCCTTTCATCAACTGCGGCCAAACCGATTCCAGCCAATCTCTGTCATGCGCCAACACGGCGTGGCGCGTCGCGGCCCACAAGACGATGCCCGTCTCTTTCCAATGACCGTCGATCAACATAAACGCGCCGTCTTCCCTCTGAAAATTCAACAAATATCTGATTCCCGCCCGCGCCTCCTCCAATCGACCGAGAAACGAAACGGCTTCCATCAAAAACGAACCGTCCACCACCCACAATCCTCGATAAACCGTCGGACCGACCTGAAACGCCGGCAGCCCGTCCTTGATTTCACGCGCCTGATAGATATTGCGGATCGCCGAATCGATTTGCGCCTGGATCGCCGGATCAGGAACTTGTATGCACTCATACGGCAAATCGGCATTCCTCCAATATGTCTCCGACTGCTTCATCAAATAATACGCTTCCCGCAATTCCGACGGAATTTCAAACTGCACATCGCCCCGCGCAATCCCATAACAGATTGACCGTTTTTCTCCCGGCGCAAGATTCAGCGGTTCAAACTGGATCACGCGCCTCGCCTCCCCCCCAGGACGAATCGAATAGGGCAAATCGGGCAACACCAATTTCGTATGACTTCCGATCAAAACTCTTCTTCCTTCTTCGCTTACAGGAAACTTTGTCTCGATCGAAACTTGAGGAGTTACAACACAAGATTTTTCTGAGGGATTATCGTACTCTATCACGACGACATCGTTGCGCGGCGGACCGCTCTGCGCCTCGCCCCCGCAATCCAATTTGACGATTGGTTGTTGAACAAACAAACCTCGCAGCAAATCGTCATCAGACGGAACATCGCCCGTGGGAAATATCCAAATAACGTTCAAGATTACATTCTGATCCGGCGCTTCTTCGATGGGATTCACATGAATATCAATCCAGCCGTCTCCGTCCGCATCCTTAGCGTCAAACGAATAGACGCCGGGAACATTCGCTCCTCGATCTGCGACGGCGTCGACGATTCGAGAAGCGTCTCCTTCCACGACTAATTCCAACGGACGCTTCCCGGCCTCTTCCCAATACCCTTCACAGAGTCCCAACACAACCGTATAGGAACATCCATCCGGCAGGCAGAATCGGTAATAGATCGGATTGCCGTTGGCCGCCGCGATATGCCGGAACGCCGGATCGAATTCCTCGGGAGGCGACGCCCAATTCGCCATGGTCGACTTGGTAAGCATGCGCTTCAGCGTAGGGCGGCTGCCGCCTCTATCATCGCCTCCTCCCAATCGGGGAGCGACCGCAAAAGCCGTCTCCGTAATCAAAGCGCCTCCGGATCGCTTATGCGTTTTGACGATGGGAATCCGCGGATGAACCAACTCCTGCCGAAGCCATTCGTCATCTTCATTCCCCCATTTGATACTTGTCATAAACCCGCTGCGGTTTTGAAAGTCATACAACAAAACGCCGTCTTTCCCCACAAGCGTTTTCTGCCAGTCATCCGGCAGACAAATCGCCGTCTGCCAGGAAGGCGGAGAATATCGGAAATCAACCACGGAGCGGCCGGGCGGCGAAATACTTTCGTCCGCATTGGAATCGAGCCCAATGCTCATCCCGAGAACAACGAGAAAAAATATCTGAAATTTCATCATCATGCTTCTCTTGTGTGCTTGTATCAAAAATCGCGAGAATCTCATTCGTACGCCATCGTCATCCGGCCGATGGAACCGAAGACCGAAAGATCCTTGATTCCCTAACGATACTCAATATGCTTATCCTATGCAACGAGCATGATATTATTCGTTTGGACGCTTCTATGAAAAAACATTTCGGACATACCGCTATTGCGATGCTCATAGGCCTCTTGGCTTATTCCTGCGGATCATCCTCCCACTTACAATTTATCGCTCAGGGCGCCGATGTTCCCGTCGTCCTGTCCGCCGACGCCGATTCACTGGAAAGATTGGCGGCCGGCGAACTGCAGAATTATTTGAGCCGCCTCTACCCTGACCATCGGTTTCCCATCCGGCATGAAATCCCCGAACGCCAATCGGCCATTCTGCTTGGCGCGCTTCCCTCTTTTCCGGAACTAGAAAAATTCGTGCGCAAGAGCGACCTTTCCCAACCGGAAAGCTATGTCGTCGCGCATATCGAGACCAATAAACATCCCGTGGGCGTCATCGCCGGCGCGGATGGACGAGGAACGCTGTACGCCGTTTACGCCCTGCTCGAAGAATTAGGCTATGGATTTTATCTCTCTTACGAAACCGCTCCTTCTCCTATTCATGGCCGTCTCGATTTCAGCCTCTGGAATCTATCCGACAGCCCGATCGTCGGAGAGCGCTTCGCTCTCAATTGGCATAACTTCCTGAGCGGCTGCTCGTCATGGAACTTGGAAGACTGGCAGAAATGGATTTCCCAACTCGTCAAAATGCGCTTCAACGCCATCATGGTGCACGCCTATGGAAACAATCCGATGGAATGGTTTTCTCATAACGGCGAATCGAAGCCCACAGGCTTTTTGACGACCACCCGAAAAGGCCGCGATTGGGGCGCGCAGCATGTCAACGACGTTCGGCGCATGCACGGAGGTCAAGATGTTTTTGACGGCCCCGTCTATGGCGCCGACGCCGCTTTGGCGCCCGAAGCCGAACGCGTCAACGCGGCGGTCTCCCTCATGCGGCAAACTTTTGAATTCGCCGAAAACCGCGGCGTCGATGTTCTGTTCGCTTTGGACATCGACACCTTTTCCAGCAATCCGGAAAATATCATCCTCACGCTCCCCCCCGGCGCCCGGCTCACGGTTCAAGGCAAACCGGTCGCCAATCCCGACGCGCCGGAAGGCTTCGCCTATTATCAATCCCGCGTCCAAACCCTGCTGAAACATTACCCGCAAATCGACCAAATCGCGCTCTGGTTCCGCCGCAGTCTGACCGGATCGCTGGGAACCATCTGGCGAGCCGTGCAGGTCGACGACTTCCCTCCGGATTGGAAACTGGAATATCAGAAAATTCTCCAAGACTATCCCGCCCTGGCCGCCGATCCGGAATGCCCCAGCCTCTTTGCCATCCGCAAAATCGCGCAGGCATTCCGCAAAGCATTGGATGATATGGATAGGAAGGACGTCGCCTTATCGGTTGGAAGTTGGGGATGCTCCTATCTGCCGCCCGCCCGCGCCTTCCTGCCCCGCGAAATCAAAGTCATTCCGCTGGACTATGACGTCAACATAACCGATCCCAACGTATCTCAAAACATTTTTGCGGACAGCATGCATCATCCCGTCGCCCCCGTCGTATGGGCTCATCACGACGACCATTCTTATATCGGCCGCCCCTTCACGCCGTTTGAAAACTATGGAACCTTCCTTACCCAATACAATTTAACAAGTCTGGGCATTATTCATTGGACGACGCGGCCCCTGGATCTCTACTTTAAAAACATGTCCCAACAAGTCTGGCGCCGCACTCTCGATCAATCTGTCTCCGAAACCTGCCTGGACATGGCGGAGCGCAATTTCGGGCCGGCTTTTCGCGAATCGATGGGCGCCTATCTCAACGACTGGATCCACAACGCCCCCATGTTCGGGCGTGAAACCACCGACGCCTTCATCGATCGACCTCTTGCAAACGCCCAAGAGATGATCGGCGGCTGCCGCGAACGCATCAATCGCCTGGAATCCATCGATGCGTCATCCATGAAGCCCGACGCCCGTGAGCGATTTTTTTATTTCAAATGGCTGGAAGATTTCTGCCTTCAATTTTTTCAATGCCAAACCGCGCTGGATCGATGCAGAGACTACATGAAGAAAATGCAGATCAATCAAGTCTACGAAACTTTGCCGGAACTCCAGCCGGAAAAAGCCATTGAGGCCTACTCCCAGTTCTCACGATTCGGCGGCATGTCGGCCGGCGAAAAAGGCATCCTCGTTTCACTCAATCTCCGCTGGCTGCCCTATTTTATGGGGGTGCGGCAGACGCTGCGCGAAGAATCCATCCGCATCAATTTTCAACCGACGCATCACGATCCCCTCGCCCAAGCGCCCGGCCGCCATACGTTCTTCATCGACAGCGAAAAAAATTGGTGGATGGGATTCGGACAAAAAGAGACCGGCCTTCAAACGTTCGCCATCGACGGTTCAGAGACGGTCACGGCTGACTCGCCGGTCGCGCAGGAGATTGGACAAACCGGCGTCCTCATTCCCCGCAAGACCCGAATCGCCATGCATCCCTTCGCCTCCCAATCTCTGAGCGCCGGCCAATACAACGTCCAACTCTTTTTTGTGGAGCCCGAATTCACGCAAACCGGCCGGCGCGTATTTACTTTGACCATGTGGAATGGAAAACCAGCCGGCAGCCGGCCCGTTCCCTTAGTGAAAGATCGCATCGACATCATCCAGCGCGCGCGACGGCAAAATCACGTCATCCAATTCTCTTATCTGATCGATGTTCAAGACGAAGCGCTGCTGGTCGAAATCGATCCGCTGAGCAATCCGGCGATTCTTTGCGGGGCCGTGCTGAAACCGCTTGAACTTCATGAGCGCTTTTAAGAATGGAGGCGCATTAATAAAGCCCGAAACGCGAATCTATCCGGGGGCCGGTCTCCCCCCACCCCGCCTGGAGAACGCCGCCGCCGCAGATTCAGGAGATTGATGAATCGAGAAGAGGCTCTTCAGGCGATTCGCCGGATAAACTCGAAGGCGGCAACTCCAATAAATCGACGCCTTCAGCCCGAATGGACATCCCCAAAATACACAGAGCGAAGCCAAAAATCCACAGACTGAAGCCAATCAAGAGACTCCATCGAGACCGGCGATTCATGATCCATCTCCCCTTTCCAATGAGGCTGTTTATTCCAATGACGCATCCCACTATAAACTATAACAAAAAAGACTTGTACAGCCGGAAAAAACGGCCGGATCTATCGAATGATCGCAGAAAATTCTGTACCATAGTAAAAAGATGTTGAACAATTTCAATACCGCCGGGATTTTTGTGATGGATTCGAAAATTCGCCTATATACGCTCGGACACTCGAATCGGTCATG
>JAFGTC010000054.1 GCA_016934335.1 Candidatus Omnitrophota bacterium
ATGGACGCCCCAGAAGGTATTGTTCGCCCCGCCGCCGAGGGCGGAATGCACAACAAGATCGAGAGCGCCGTCGCCGTCGAAGTCGGCCGCGCCGGCATGGGAATTGTATCCGCCGGTGAGCGGGCCGGCGGGAGATTCATAGCGCAGGGGGGATCCAAAGCCGAAAGGCGCATCCGGTCCGGGAATCTGCGCGGCGGCGCAGGCCGGCAGCGCGTAGAAGGCGAACAGGCGCGTGAGTTTATTAAACATTTTGAACATCTTTTCCCCTTTTGTCAGGCGTTTTTTTTGAGCCAATCCATTTTATTGTATGCAATCCCGCCAGAGCGCCCTAGCCTACTTATAGAAAGTGCGAATTGATCCGGCGGGCCTTAATCGGCCGAATTCGCCATTTTTGGATTTTTAATTTCCCGATCGTCTCGATTTGTTCTCTATGAGCGAGGGACTTTTTTCTCTCAAAGCGGACGTCGTCAGACCGCCGTTTATATTCCACTCGCGAATGGAGAACTTGTCATGTTTGAAATGTTACGCAATTGGTTCAACAGAAATACGCCCGATACCCTGCGGCGCGCGCGAACGATCGCCTGGATTCCCAAATCCGCCTTCCCCTCTTCGCCGCGCTCCAAGCCGTTTCCCTTCGATCTTTGGACGGGGCTTGATGCGCGATGCGACGGCCCGGCGCCGGCGAGCGTGGATCCGCGCATTCTCTTTCCCCTGCTGCGCCGGCTGCGCGATTTCATCCCCGATGCATCCGCGGGAGTGTGGGCGTGGGTGCGCCTCTGTTCGACGGCCATGTCGTATTCTTTGGACGGAGGAAGCGAGGCGGAGCGCGACCGGGCCAAGGCGATCCTCGACAACCTGGATCGGCGCATATACGGTTCGAGGAGCGAACGCCAGCGGGGCGTGGAAAAGTTGATGCAGAATTTTTTTCTGTCGGTGTTTACGTACGGGGCCTTCTGCGGCGAGGTGATCCTGGACAACCGGCGGCGGCGAATCGAGCGGTTTTTGATCATCGATCCCGCCACCGTCCGGTTTAAACTGCAGCCGGGGTCGCGCGAATGGCGGCCTTATCAAATTCTGGCGGATAATTCGCTGGTCGCTCTGCATCCCGCCTCGTTTTATTATTTCGGGTTGGATACGGACGGATTGTCTCCCTACGGGCGGTCGCCGCTGCTGGCGCTTCCCCTGGTAATTCGCCTCCAGCAGCAGATGATTCATGACATGGCGCGGGCGCAGCATAATGCGGGATACCCCGCCATTCATTTTAAAATTTCCGCCCCGAAACATGAGAGTCATCAATTCCGAAGCGATTACAACGAACGGATGCAGGATCAGTTGAACCAGGTGCGCGCCGAACTGCGCGAGCGGGAGGCGGACAGCAACCTGGTGACGCTCGACAACGTCGAGGTGAACTATGTCGGCCCCAGTGGAAACGTTCATCAATGGTCGGAAAGTCTGCAGGCGATCGGCGAGCAGGTGGTGTCGGCGCTGCATCTCGCGCCTTTTATGATCGGGCGGAATTGGGGAACGACCGAATCGTGGGGGACGGCGCAGTATCATTTGCTGACCAACAACGCCCGGACGGTGCAGGAAGGCGCCAAGCGCCTAGCCGACTGGCTGCGGAACCTGGAATTGATCCTGAACGGATTGTCGCTGAGGGCGGAGCATCAGTTCGCCCCGCATCATCACCTGGACGGCTGCGATCGAGCGAAAGCGTTTCAGATTTCGGCGAAGACGCTAATGGAGTTATCGGAAAAAGGTCTGATCGATCCGGAAGCGGGAAAACAGCGCATCGGATCGCTTCTCCGGTTTTTGTAAGGGAGGATGAAGGCGGCGGTATATCGAGGCCGAACCGGCTAGGAGCGCTTGAAATGCATCCCCCCCGAGCGGTCGCGCTTTGCGGTTTTTGGATCTTCTTCCTGTTCGGAAGAATTCTTCTTTTTCGTGGATAAAAGTTTGAACTGGCAGGTTTTGCAGAGCGTTTCGCCCGGTTTGGTTTCGCGCCCGCAGGACGAGCAGTAATGAACTGTGGATTGCACGGTTGGATCGTGGAGAGTGATGCGCTTTTCGTCAACCCATTTTTCGATCATCCATTCTTCGACGCCGATGGCGTCTATTACTTCGAACATGGGAGCGACGCGGTTTTTGCGCAGATATTCCTGGGTTTTGCGAAGAAGTTTTTCTTCTTCTTCGTAACATTGTTTACAGCAGTCCATCGTGATTTTATTGAAAAGGGCGCCGCATCGAGGGCAGTTGGCCAGGGTCACGAGTGTTTCTCCTTGGCGCTTCGAGCGCCTCTAGGAGCTGTAGGGAATGGTTTTGGCGTCTCCCCACAGCTGCTCCAGACCGTAATAGTCGCGCGCCGCAGGACTGAAGATATGCACAATAACGCTGCCGAAATCCAGAAGCATCCAGGTTTTGCTGCCCTGGCCTTCGGAATGAACGATCCGTGCGCCGAACTGCGCCATCGATTCCCGCACCCGGTCGGACAGAGCCTTCATGTGCACATGACTATCGCCGGCGGCGATGACAAAGAAATCGGCGAATGTCGTAAGGTGGGTGAGATCAAGAATGACAATTTCTTTGCCTTTTACTTCGGCGAGGGCTTCCGCCGCTCGCTTCGCTTGTTCTTGGGTATCGATATCGTTGGTAAAAATTCCGGATTCTCCTATGCCTTTATTCCGTAACTCTGTTCTTCGTACAATGATACAGGAAAAAGGAGAATTCGCCAAGCGATTTCATAAAATCCGGCGAAAAGGCAGTACGAAAAACAATGTCCGATTCCGTAGTTGTAATGGAGCGGCTTAGTATTTGGGATTGCGCGCTTCGACCTGGCCGTTCTCTTGATTGAGGAAGAACTCGCCGCCCAATGGATCTTCGAAAATATCGTCCGGCGCGTTGAACATCCCGTCGGATTTCAGATCGGCCAACTGCTTGGGGAGGACGCCTTTCTCTTCTTTATATTGGTTGACCAGTTTTTGGAGGTTGTCGCGTTTGCTTTTCTGCTCCTCTTCAAGAAAAAGACGCGAGGTGATGATCCAATCCGGTTTCTCCTCGATGCCCGGAACGGGAATCATGAGGATGGGATATCTCCCATCCCATGTTCGCAGGATGTTATAAACGTTTCCGTTCTCCCCGAGCAGGATCGGCAGGAGGTCGGTGCGGAATTGGTCGTCTTCCACGACGCGCTCCTGCAGAACGCGTTGAATGTACTCGCCTTCGACCAATTCGCGCATTTGGGGCGAGGGAAGGCTTCCCTCCTGCTCCAGGTAGCGTCGAATGGCTTCGTCGAGTATCTCCCGCACCATAGTGAGGTAGATGCCGTCCAATTTTTCGGCGGCGAGGCTGGCGCTGATTTTATCGCCCTTCTGCTCCGCTTCCTGGTAATAGCGGACGTATTGATCCCAGGCCGCGCGGTAGCGCCCGGCGGCGCGATCCATTTCGATGGCCATGCGGTCGACGTAGGTAGGAACGTCGTCGTTGCGCAGTCCGTGCAATTGAACTTCGGTCGTTTCGAAAAATCCGTCTTCCGCGTTGGTTTTCAGGTTGCTGAGGCGAATGTAGCGCGCCTCTACCGGCGATTTAAACGAGTAGATTCCCGTCGGCGTCGATTGGGCCTCAGTTTGAAACGAGGCTTCGGAGGGGGAAGGCGCATCGCCGGCCCAAGCCAGATCATAGGATTGTCGGGCGGTAGTGTTCTGAATGACGTTGATGCGGCTGATGGTTTTGGGAGATTGCAGGTCGATGATGATGACGCCGTTTTGGGGATGCAGTTTGACATCGCCCTGCAGATCGTCGTCTTTCAGCGCTTTCGCGCTGAACCCGTCCACCAGCCCCTCCGTCTCCACGCGTCCGTTCAAGGCGTAGTTGTCGCCGTAAGCGCAGAGGGTGAACAGGCGCTTGGCGGTATCGTAGTCTTTCAATTGGTAGAAGGCGATGAATCCCGCATCGAAGCGCAGACGCCAGGATTGAGGATTGGATTCCGCGCCCTCCAAGAGAAAACTGATCGCCAGATCGGAGTCTTTGATGGATTCGTTCATCACGAATCCCCCGAATTGATAAGCGGCGGCGAAATGGGGGTCGAGCGCCACCATGTTGCGAAAGAGGGTGATCATGCCCGGCTTTTTGTCGGGTTTGTTCAGCGAACTGAAATTGCCGCCGAAATATTGAATCGCTCGAATCCAAAGTATGTCGGCCAGGGTGTCGTCGTGCCCCATGGCCAGAATCTTGGTGATTTCAGGCCGGTTGGAGAGCATCAGGATCTTTTCTTCGACGCGCCGGCCGGCTCGCTCGTTTATGATCATGGATTGGACTTTGACAAAGCCCAGACAGAACGCCGCCAAGATAAGAATGGATATCCAGGTTTGTTTTTTCATTTGAAATCCCGCCGCGAGAACGAAAGTATGGCGATGATCAACAAAATGGCCGAATAGATGATGGCGTACACCGGATAAACCATGACATGATAGAAGATGGATCCGATGTCTTCGTGATAGACCACTTGATTTTTCAAGTTATAAATTTCGAGATTGGGCAGAAAGTAGTAAATGACCGTCAGAAACTTGGCCAGGCCCGCCGATCCCTGTTCGGCCAACCGTCTAGCCCATTCCAATAAATCCTCCGACATGTGGCCGATCATCCAGCACATGAACGTGAGGACGGCTGAAAGCACCGGCGTAGAGAAGGACGAGAAGAGAATGGCGATGGCGCAGACCATCATCATCTCGAATAAGAACATATAGATAGCCATGATCAGCAGGGCGGACAGATTGCTCTGGGGCCAGAAAATCACCAGCGCGCTGAGCAGCAGACCCATGATCAGGACATTGGCCGCCACTGTCATAAACAGGCCGAGAAACTTGCCGAGGAGAAACTGGCTGCGGGAGGCGCCGGAGGCGATGATGGTATATACCGTGCGTTTTTCCAGTTCTTCGTAGACCAGATTGACGCCGACGAAGGCGGCCATCAGCAGGCCGAAGATGTTAATGGCCGACAATCCCACATGTTTGATGATGCGGTCGTCCTCCCCCAGAGCCAGGGTGGCCAGAATCAGGGAGAAAGCCAGCAGCACCAGGGCGAAGACCGCGATGATGTAAAAAATTTTGTTGCGAACGGCTTCTTTATAGGTGTTGAGGGCAATGGTCCAGATTTTATTCATGAGTGCCCACCTCCCGAACGAAGTAGTCTTCCAAAGTGCCGCGTTCAGGCCGAAATTCTATCAAATTAGCGTTCTTGGCCATGGCAAGTTCAGCGATTTTATGCGCCTCTTCGGGGTTGTTTACGGTGAAGTGATGGATGCCGCTGATGTCCTGGTGCGAATCGGCGATGGTTTGCAGTTCCGGCAGGGCCTCAAGGGGCAGGTTGTCGAACGAAACGATGTATTTGGCCGGCCCCGAACTGAGGAGCTCCTGCACCGTCCCCAATTTGATCAGTTCGCCCTTGTTGAGAATGGCGACGCGGTCGCAGAGCATTTCGACGTCGGCGAGAATGTGCGAACAGAAGAAGATGGTTTTTTTCTGTTCTTTCAACTGGACGATCAAGTCGCGAATTTCGCGGCGGCCGATGGGATCCAGCCCGGACATCGGTTCATCCAGCAGGAGAAGGGTGGGATCGGTGACCAGCGATTGAGCCAGCCCGATGCGCGTCACCATGCCTTTGGAATATTCGCCGACGCGGGTTTTTTTGGCGTAGGACAAGCCGACTATGTCCAAAAGGCGATCGACTTTCTTGCGGGCGTCTTCATGGTTGAGACCGATCAGTTTGGCGTAGAACATCACAAATTCCTGCCCGGTGAGGAACCGGTAAAAGTAGGGGTTCTCGGGCATGTAGCCGATTTTGTGAAGTTCGGACAACTCCCCCAAGGGCTTATTCAAGAGCCAAGCCTGGCCGGAAGTGGGGAAGATGATGCGCAGTAAGATTTTGATTGTAGTCGTTTTGCCGGCGCCGTTAGGACCTAGAAATCCGAAAATCTCGCCCTCTTCCACTTCTAGATTCAAGTCGTTGAGAGCGCGAAATTTCCCTCCAAAGACGCCTTTCGAATATACTTTTGTGAGATTTTGAATCCGAAGGATCGACATCCACCGTACTCCTTCGCTGCCATTATTATGTTTAGTTTATATAAATCGTCATGCGTGAATTGCAAACGATTTATATAAAAAGATGTAACGCTTGTCAACCTGTTTTCTTCTTATGCAACTCTATTCTATACAACTTTTTACAAAGAAGAACCACAAGGAAGTCATTGTCGAATTTTCTATCTTCCGATTCTAAAGAGAGCTGCGCAGGATTCAAGGATCGTCAGGGAAAATCAACAAAAGAACCTATGTTTCGCGAAAATTCGCAGTTTTGCGCGCGATGGAGTGATGGATCGATTTTCCTTCTCTTATCGTGACAAGAAAATGAACCCCGAGTAAGATGAAAGAAAGACGTTATGATGACGGGGGCGGAGGCTTCGCGCCCGGGCTGATCTAGTTTGAACGCGATGATCTAGTTGGAAGGCGAGAATGGAAATTTCTTATGAATAAATTGTATAGAACGCTGATGTGGGGAGCCGTTTGGATTGCAGTTTTTTGCCCCTCGATTGTTCTGGGGCATCCGCTGGGGAATTTTTCACTCAATCACTACACATTGATTCAACTGAAGCCGGGCGAATTGATTACGCAGCATGTTTTGGATCTGGCGGAAATTCCCTCCTATAACGAGTTGGCCAACCTGGACGTCGATTCGGACAACCTTGTTTCCGAAGAGGAGATGGAGGCGTATAAACGATCGTTCGACAAGCGTTATTTGCCGAATTATACATTCGCGCTGGCGGAGGAGGGCGGCGATCCGATCGCCCTGACGCCCGAAATTATTGCAAAAAACATCGTTCTCTCGCAGGGGCAGGGAGCGCTGACCTGCCTTCAGCTGCAATTGACGTGCGCGATTCGGCATCCCATCCTGCAGCGCAAAGGGAAGAAGCGCTTTCTGTTCGAAGACAAGATCGAAACGTATATTCGCGGCATCCGGGAAATTCGCATTCAGGATCATCCGGCCGTCGAGTTGAAGCAGGAAGACATCACCGCGCAAGGCCCGGCCGCGCCGGTTCCCATCAGCGAGGATGTCTACATCCTGATGGGATTGGATGTTGACGCCTCGTTCACCATGACGCAAAATAGCGCGCCTCCACAGGAGCGGGTCATCCCCAATATTCTCTCGATTATGGATCCCCGCTCGATCCCGCAGTTTCCGATCTCGCCCGATGAAAAGGGGAATTATAAAATCCTGAAATCTCCGATTCAGCCCGATCCGGAAGTCCAAAAGCAGGTGGCCATGCTTCAGCCTCGAGTCGCCATCAGCGCCGACGGGCTGCTTGGCGGGATGTCTCAAGCGGAGTCTGAGGGCGAGGGGGCGATGACCCTGCCCCGCATTCCCACGCCCGCCGCTGGGACGGAGTCGGCTTACGATCGGAGCGGGGCCAAGGATGCGGAGTGGGCGGCTCTGATCGGCGCGGATGAATTGCGGCCGGGAATCGTGCTGCTGGCCCTGTTCGTGTCAATCGTCGCGGGGGCGTCGCACGCTTTGTCGCCCGGTCATGGGAAAACAGTGGTGGCCGCCTATCTGGTGGGATCGCGGGGGACGGTGTGGCATGCCGTTTTTCTGGGGATCGTCGTTACAATGACGCACGTCTCCAGCGTTTTGCTGCTGGGATTGATTACGCTGTTTTTCTCGCAATATATCGTACCGGAAAAACTCTATCCCATCATTGAAGGCTCGTCGGGGCTTTTAATCGTGATAATTGGTATGACGCTGTTTTTCCGGCGCTACGGGGCGTATCAGCGGAAAAAGATTCTGCGAAGCATGGGCGTCGCAGTCGAAGAAGCGCATCATCACGGGCATTCCCATCCTCACGAGCACGAGCACGACCATGAGCATCCACACGCTCATGCTCACGATCACGAACACCCGCATCCCCATGAACACGAGCACGAGCATCCGCACGAACATCCTCATACTCATGAAAACGAGCATAAACACGAACATGAACAAGAACATGACCACGAGCACCCGCACGTTCATCCGCCCATTCACAAGAGTGGGCGGCTGGAGCATAAACACGGGCCGCATACCCATACGCACGACATTCCCGCCGACGCGACCCTGAAAGAATTGCTGGTGTTGGGGATCACGGGCGGCATCGTCCCCTGTCCGGCGGCCATTCTGGTGCTGCTGGGGGCCATTGCGCTGCACCGGCTTTTGTTCGGGCTGCTGCTGATCGTCTTTTTCAGCATCGGCCTGGCATCGGTGCTGATTACCATCGGCGTGTTGATGGTGACGGCCAAGAATCTGCTTGACCGTTTTTTGAAGGGGGAAGAGTCGTTCGCCTGGCTGCAAATCGCTTCCCCCATTTTAATAACGTTGTTGGGAATCGTGATTTTTCTGCGCGGTCTTCAAACCGGCGGGATCATAACATTCAATTTATAAGGTGATAACTATGGCTGGCGCAATACGTTTCAGCGTCTCTCTTTCGGAAGAATTGTTAAAAAAATACGATCGGCTTCTTGTGGAGAAGGGCTATTCAAACCGATCGGAGGGAATTCGCGATCTGATCCGCGATTTTCTGGTGCAGCAGGAAGTGGAAGAAAACGAGGAAGTGGTGGGAGTGATCACCCTGGTCTACGATCACCACGTGCGCGAGTTGACCGAGAAATTGATCGAGCTGCAGCACCAAAGCGACGCCGTCGTCGTATCGAGCATGCATGTCCATTTGGATCACCACAATTGTCTGGAAGTGATCATCGCCAAGGGAAAGGGAGAGATCCTGCGCAAATTCGCCGATCAACTGATCGGAGCGCGGGGGGTGAAGCACGGCAAATTGGTCGTCACGACGACCGGCTCTAAACTGCCTCGATAAGAGTCGCGCCGCCGATGCGCTCGGCAATGCTGCAAGGTTGAAAATCGGGAACTTTCCCCAAAAAATCTGTTGACAAGATGTTTAAAATGGTGCAATATGGGTCTGTCTAAGTGTATTGGGTTGAGGGTTCTTGGTTGTATACATCATGCGTGGACGGGCTGTGAGTAAGTCAATCGATAGTATCTGCGTCCACCAGGTCGATTTCCCCGCCGCCTTGAATCCCTCGATGGAGTTTCGTAACGGTTGTTAGAACGATTGACTGCAAGACTTTTTGCCGGCTGGAAGCCGCCGGAAAGAGAAAGTCTTGCGAGTCAAAATCATGTACGATCAGCCGGCCTATCCTCTTCGCCTGCCGTCAACGCCGATGTCCCGCCGGCTGAAAGGGCCGAAGGAATTCAATCGATCGAGCTGATCTTGTTCCTTTGGAAAATCGACGGGTTGAGAGAGGAGATTACGATGATGGACGAAAAAGCGCATGCCTCACAACCATCATCCGAGCCCAGGCCGACCGGCGGCGGCGCCGGCTGGCTGGCTTTTTGGATCATCTTTTTCATGGTCATAGGATTCGGCAGCGTCGGGTTCTATGTGGATCATCGCCTCGCTTCGCTGGAGGAGAGGGTGATGACCCAGACCAGCGACGCATCCAAACAGAGCGAATCGGCATTGCAGGCGCTGCAGAACACGCAGCGGGAAATACTCGGCAACCGGCGGGAAGCCGCCGCCTTCGCACAGAAATTTTCCAGTACGTTAGAGAATATGTCCGCCTTGTTGGCGGAGACCGTCAACACGTTTTCAGAGCAGACGCTTCAACTCACCAAAGCCATCGAGCAAAAAGACCAGTCGCAGACCGAACATTTGGAAACCGCCATCGCCGGATTAACGCATGAGATCGAAACGACCCGGGAAGTCGCACTGCAGGCCAAGACGCGGGTGGAGTCGATCGATCAGCAGCTGGCCATGGTGAGCGGCCAGTTGGCCGACATGAATCAAGACATCGCGCAGGGATTTACGACGCTGACCCGGATCAGCGAGGAAATGAATCAGGCGGTGGCGGCGCATTTCGCGCAGCAGAGCGAATCACTGCACGCCCAGTTGGCGGAATTGAAAGACGCCTCGAACCGCAGCCTCGAATCGGTGGAGCAGAAATTGGCGGCGCTCGATCAGAATTTCGACCAGCAGCGCCGGACGCTGACCGCTTTCGCGGATCAGGTGAGCGAAAAAACCGAGGCGGCGCACAACAGCCTCGCACGCCGCGTGGACGCCGTCGCGGATACGATGCAGTATGAATTTACCGAGCAGAAAGGGATGACCGCCGCTTTGAACGATCGCCTGCAGCAGGCGCAGGAAACGGCGAAGATCCTCGCGCAGATGGACGAGCGCTTCGATTCGCTTTTGAGCGATATGGAGGCGGGCTTCGTCCAAGGCCAGGAGGGGCAGGATGCGATCCGCTCCGATCTGGCGGAATTTGGATACGCCTTGTACGGCCAGACGGACGATCTTTTGGTGGAAGTAACGGCGCTGAAAGAGGCCGGCGAGGATTCGACGACGCAGGATCATTTACGCGGGATGGAAGGCCAACTCGAGCGGTTGGCTCAAAATATGCAGCTCCTTCAGACCGAATTGGGAGTGCAGCTTGCCGACGCAGCGCAGACCGCCGTCGAGAGAGGCATGCAGAATGTTCAACGCTATCCGGACGAAAAACTCTCGCAGGCGGTTGTTCATCTGAGAACCCTGGGCGATGAAGTTCGCGGCCTTTCCGATTCGGTGCAGAGCGGGATTGAAGACACAAGGCGCAAAGCAGCGGAATGGATGAAGAATCCTCAATCGGAGGCGGCGCAGGAAGCCTTCGAAACAAAATTGATCGAATTTACGACTCTGATTCAATCCACGCAGACCCAGGTGGAAAGCATCCAGCAGCAGATTTCCGGACTCGCCGCCGCGCTGACGCAGAATCCAACGCCGGATTCCACCGTGGGCCAGCCGATTGGAATGGCCGAACCCGCCGCGAAGGGAACGCCATAGTCTGAAGGAAACGAGCGAAGCAGCGCAAGGAAGGCGAAAGGCCGGTCGAACAGACCGGCCTTTTGCGTTGGGGGAATCAGGTGTACGTGTTTCTATTATTCTCCTCTACATTATAGCCATGTTTTTTTGGTAAAAATTTTTTATGGAATTGGTTGTTAAAATAATCATCAGTCATCCCAGCAATATAATCTATAACAATTCTCTCTTTTGGTGTTTTATCAAGATATTCTTTATTTAGAGAATTAATGTGATGGATGAATATCGAAGAATCTTTATTTTGATTTTTTAAATCTTCACAAAATGAATTAAAAAGCATTTTAAACATGTTATGCACTTTTGAGTTTTCACTTCTTATTATGTCGTTTTTATATATATTCGCGTAATTAAATTCCATTAAATCTTTAAGGGCTTTGAAGGTATCTTCACTAAAACAAATGTTGTTTTTCCCATAACTATTATCTGTTATATCTAGTACAAGACTATTTATAATATCTTTATTCTTATTACCTATTTTATTTGTTATAGCATCTGGAATATCTTCTCTTTTAATAAGTCTCACTCTTATAGCATCTTCAATATCTCTACCAATGTAAGCGATAATATCAGATATTCTCATCACACATCCTTCAAGCGTCATAGGTTTAATTTTTTTGGAGAATTTTTCTTCATTAAAACAAGAATTATACTCTTCTAAAAAGTCATTCCATGTTTTATCATATTTAGGTTGGTACTCTTTATGCAGTAACTCTCCATTATGTGCAAGAATACCATCTAAAACTTGTAAAGTCAAATTGAGGCCATTCCCTTTATTTTCAATATTATATAAAAATCTTACGCTTTGTGCATTATGACAAAAGTATCCAACCTCACTCTGCTTACATATTTCATTTAATACTTTTTCACCATCATGACCATAAGGAACATGACCAAGATCATGTCCAAGTGAAATCGCTTCTATTAGATCTTCGTTTAATCTCAAAAATCTACCAAGTGTTCGTCCAATTTTGGAAACAAGTTGTACATGAAGGCTTCTATGTGTTATATGATCGTTTTCAAAAAGATAAAATACTTGTGTTTTATCGATATATCTTGAATAAGCATCAGAATGTATAATGCGATCAGTATCATGGAAAAAAGATGGACGTATATTTTCTCTATCAGGAATTTCTTCCTTCTTTTCTCTTATGGCTTTTATACTCCTACATGCATATTCAGAGAATGTGTCTTTTTCGCGGGTTTTATTTTTAATTATGATTTTAGTACGAGTAGGATGTCCCATTTGCATCTCCTTTTTGCAGTTATTAAAAAAGATAATTTTATCTTTATGAAGATATCTAATTTAACTAAATTAAGTGATGATTTTTTACTTCGCATATAAACCATCTAAGACCATAATTGATCGAATAAATCATCCTAGCATCTTTAAATATAAGTAACTTGCAGCGAAATGGCCGATGTTCTGGGCTGCGTTTACATGATGCCGTCCCCCTTTTTGTGTGAAGCGATGATGAATCTTTGTTCCCGATATCGTACTACTTTTAGGGGAGGATTGCATCTATGTCAAGTGTGGGTGTTTGATTTGGGAGCAGGGGTGCCGAGCTATCGCTTTTTGCCCGCCCTGCCTTCTTTCTTCTCTTTCAGCATGATCAGATCCTGGCCGGTGATGAGGCGGGCGCCTCGGTTGCGGGTGAAATAGTCCCAGGCCCATTGAACGAAAACGAGGAGCCGGTTTTCGAATTCGACCAGGTACATGATGTGGACGAAAAGCCAGATCAGCCAGGCGGGCCAGCCGGAGAAGCGCATCCCTCTCAGATCGGCCACCGCCGCCGCACGGCCGATGACGGCCATGCTTCCGCGGTTGTAATAGCGGAAGGGTTGGCCGGGAGCGCCCTTGATCATGGCGCGTAGGCGCCGCGCCGCATAGCGTCCCTGCTGCATGGCCACGGGAGCGACGCCCGGCAGAGGCGAGCCGGTTTGATGCTTGAAACTGGCCAGATCGCCGATGACCATGATCTCGGGGCGGCCGGGAACGCTCAAGTCGTTTTCCACTTCCACCCGGCCCAGGCGGTCGATGGGAGCGCCGGTTTTGTCGCCCAGGATTTTCCCCAGGGGCGAGGCCTGCACGCCGGCCGCCCAGAGCACCGTGCGGGCCGGAATGGCTTCCTGGCGATCTCCTTCTTTCACATGAACGCAGTGGGGATCGACGCCGGTTACGAAGGCGCCGGTTCGGATGGAGACGCCGAGACGTTCGAGAGAAGCGTGCGCTTTAGCCGATAATTCGGGGATATAGGAAGGGAGCACGCGGTCGCCGCCTTCAATGAGCATGATGTTGACTTCGGCGGGATCGATGAAAGTGAAATTGTTTTTCAGGGTATAGCGCGCCAGTTCGGCCAGCGCGCCGGCCAGTTCGACGCCGGTGGGGCCGGCGCCGACGATTACGAAGTTCATCCACGCTTGCTGAATCTCGGGGTCGGTTTCGCGTTCGGCCGCTTCGAAGGCCAGCAGGATGCGCCGGCGAATTTCGGTCGCATCTTCGACGGTTTTCAGGCCGGGCGCCCATTCCTCCCACTGATCGTTGCCGAAGTAGGAATGGCGGACGCCGGTGGAGACGATTAGGTAATCGTAGGGGATTTCATCGTCGCGCAGGATGATTTTCTTTTTATCGGGATCGACGTCCAAGACTTCGCCCAGAATAACGCGGCAGTTCATTTGAGATTTGAGCACTGCCCGCAGGGGGGAGGCGATGTCGCCGGGCGAGAGTCCGCCGGTCGCCACCTGGTAGAGCAGGGGTTGGAAGAGATGAAAATTGCGCTTGTCGATCAGAGTGACGTCCGCGTCCGCGCGCTTGAGGGCCTGCGCGGCGTAGAGGCCGGCGAATCCCCCGCCGATGATGACGATATGAGGTCTGGCTTGCATGTGTTTTCCTAGCATCCGCGTCTCAGAGAGACATAGAATCATTCAGTTTTCATTGAATTGAACATCGCCTGCATTGTAACAGGACGATGAAGCGTTGGTAGATGAAATCAAAAAAAACGTACTTTCGAACATACTGCGGCGGTTGGCGCGGCGCAGCGAATGTGTGGAATTTCTCCCCCCCCATAAATTTCGACGTATTAATACGAAAATATGCATCCTAAGTTCCTTCCTATCAGATAAATAATTCCATCTTAAAAATGGCGGCGGGCAATTAGCGGGCGTTGATCGCCTGTTTTTCTGAATTGGTAGGGACGTGTTTTTCGAGAGATCGAATCGGCGAGGTCAATGAACCATGCAAGAGAACCAGGGAAGTGAGAAGCCGGCGGCGCGAGTCGCGGCGATGCTGGACGCCCGTCAATTGGCGAAGCGATGCCGGCAGTTGGAGCAGGAGTTGGAGAACGGGAAAAAACAGCTGGCGGATCGGGACGAAAAGCTGGCTCGGATCGCACGCGAATCGGACGGCGATTTGCGCTATGCGGAGTTTGGGCGGCGGGAAGCAGACCGGCTGAAGCGAGAATCGCTCGCGCGGCTGCGGGCCATCGTTCATTTCACGGGCGACCGGGGGCGGCTGCAGGCGGCGGAAAAAACGCTGTCCGGCGAGACGCTGGCGCCGGGTGAGATCGCGGCGCTGCACCAGAGAATCTGCGATGAATTTCAAGCCTTGTATCCCACGCAGCCTTGCTCGCATCCCGCCGGAAATGATGAGGAGCGGGCGGCGGGGCCGGGAGGTTTGGACGACTACCGCATTCGATGCGATGCAAACCGGCGGGGCGCCGGCGATTCGCGGCGGTAAAAAAACGGTATTTCAATAGGAGGTCAGAATGAGTCGAACAGTGGATAACCATGGAATCGGCGCGCTGTACGCCACCTTTTCCATTCACAAAACGGGCGAAGCGTACGACCTGGATGAAAGCCATGTGGGGGACGCGGTCGCGCTGTCGGGAAGCAATGAAATCGGCCACGGAAGCGACGGGGCGCAGCTGCTGGGGCGCTTGGAGTATGTCGCCGATGGATTGGCGACGGTGCAGATTCAGGGCGTCGTGCGCTTTGCGCTGAGCGGTGGAAAAACGGCGCCCGGCGTCGGGCACGGAGTGGTTGTGGACGGCGCCGGGGGCGTGTACCAGGCGCCCGCAGTCGCCGGAGGCGCCGGGGATCCGGCGGGGGGAAACATTGCGCGCGGAACCACCCTCGCCGTGATCGGGAGCAGCATGTGCGACGTGCTTCTGTAGCAAAGAAGCATGGAATCGAATGAACTGATTTCCCTAAAAATAATTGAAAGGAAGAGACTCATGTTTATAACGGAAGAAAAACGCAATGCGCTGCCGGAGGCGCTTCACCGGGCGGCCGCCATCCCCCTGCATGAAGGCATGTACGCGGAGGCGGCGCAGCGGGGATTCGATCTGACGGGATATTTGGAGAGCCTCGATCCCTCGCCGCAGGAATCGGAGTTGGACGCCTTCGAGCGGCAGTTGGCGTTGGCGGGCGTTCGGGTGAGCGGCGAGGATGCGGACATCATCGACCGCTTTTTCGCATCGCAGGAAAGCGCCGTGTTGTTTCCCGAATTCGTCTCGCGCTCGGTGCAGACCGGCTTCGAGGACTTCAACAAGCTGCGGGCGATTTTGGCGGCGCGGGTCAAGATCGAAGACAACACCTACAAGAGCATCTACATGGACGATTCGGTCTACAGCGATGGGGAGAAATCGCTGGCGGTCGTGGGCGAAGGGGCGTTCCTGCCGGAGATCGAATTGAAGACGGCCGAGCACGCCGTGCGGATTAAAAAGTACGGGCGCTACCTGCAGGCTACCTATGAAGCGATCCGGCGCAAGCGAACCAACGTCATCGCCGTCTTTCTGCGGTGCATCGGCGTGCAGATTCAGCGGGATAAGTTCATCGATGCAGTCGATGTTCTCCTCAACGGAGACGGCAACGGCAATGCGGCGGAAATTGTCACTACGGCTTCGTCGGGCGAATTGACCTACAGCGATCTGGTGACGTTCGCGCTGTCGTTCGCTCCCTACCGGATGAATGCGATGATCTGCAACAAGAGCACGGCGGCGACTTTGTTGAATATTCAAGAAATCAGCGAACCGGCGGTGAGCGGGGGATTTCAGACGCAGGGCGAGAACGTGCGTCTCTTCGGGGCGGATTTGATCGTGGACGAGTCAGCCCCCAGCGACCAGATCATCGGCGTGGATCGGCGCTTCGCCATTCAGGAAGTCTATGAGACCGGGGTGTTGACCGAAAGCGAACGCTTGATCCGGCGGCAGATCGAAGGAACCGCCATTTCGGAAATCGCGGGATTCGCCAAGATCGTCTCGGATGCGTGCAAGGCGCTCGATATCGGCGCAGCGTAAGTGATAGCGGATAGTGGGCGGTGGATAGTGGGCGGTGGATAGTGGGAAGGGGGATCGATGATGACGTTCGCCAATGAACAGGATGTACGTATGGAGGCCCGGTTATTCGATTTCGATGAGGTTTCCAGCGAGACGGCGGGGCATTGTTTGAAGAAGGCCCACGACGATATTCTCGCAGGCACGATCTTGACCGATGAAAGCGAAGCGGACGGGATCGTCAAAGCGGCGGAGGCGCGGCTGGCCGTGTCGCATATTTTTCGATCGCTGGTTCTCTCGTCGGCGGTTTCCGATCGCAACTGGAAATTGTCGGGCATCCAAATGGACGAAAACATCCGCATTCAAAATCTCATGAAGCTGTCGCAGGAGTTGTGGGAAGAAGCGTGGGATATGCTGACGCCTTATCTGCGCTGCAGCGCTCCGGCGTTTCTTCAAGTCGTCAAGGGAGGTTCGGAATGATCACCATCGGCGATTTTTCGTTTCCAGAGCGCACGACCATTGCGCAGGTCAGCGTCATCGAGGCCAAGAGCAAAGTGCGCAAAGAGATTCGCATTCAATCCATGCTGAAGGAATCTCCGGAGGCGCTGCAGCGGGCGATCGAGGCGTTTGACCGGGGCGACGCGTCGCTTTCCCTCCAGGCAGGCCGCTATTACATGGGCCGGCGGCGGGAGCTGCTGGCGACCTCGAATCTTCCGGGCGGCGCGACATGGGTGGATTTTTTGGTGCTGACGCGCGATCGATATGAACGCAGTGAAGCCATTCACGCGCATCTTGTCGAGATCACAACCGGCCGGGGGGATTTCTCTCTTTTTAATTTGGGCAACTGGACGGCGCCGTTGTGCGCCGTCCTGCGGCCCTCTCAGGCCGTGGAGCGATTCGAAATCACAACCGCCTCGGAGGTGTTTGCCTTGGAGGAGACTATCCCGGCGGGCGGGGAGTTGATCGTGGATTCGGATGCGCGGCAGGTTTATGTGAACGGCGAGAATCGCCGCGCATCGGCCGGTCTCTCGTTTCCCCATCTGATCCAGGGGGCGAACGTAGTGGCCGTTCAGACGCTGCCCGCGGAGGCCGCGGCGACCTGCACGCTGCAGTATCGCGACCGCTGGGTGTAGAAAGGATGGAAATCATGAATGATTTGAAGAATCGGGGCGGCGAGGCGTCGCCGGAAGCGCGCATGGCAGCGAGCGTGATGCGGGAGAAGCCCATGTTCGAAGCGCCGGCCGTCAGCGATGACGATCTGGCCCTGATCAACCGCTTCGCCGCCGGACGTCTTGGCGCGGAGCAGGTCTATGCGCGCAGCATGTATCTCTGCTCGAGCCGGCTTTGCGCGTCGGACGGCTGCCAATTCACGCGAACGGCACTGGAGGAGATCGCCGAGAACGCGGCGGGGCTGCCGGTGCTGACCGGCCATGATCGCTCGTCGCTGCCCTTGGCGCGGTTTTATAAGGCGCGGGTGGAGCGGCGCGGGACGGACGAGCAGGGCGAGCCGCTTTATTTTGTGCGCGCCTGGTTTTATTGGCTGCGCGATACCAGCGGGGCCAAGGATCTTTTATTGAACATCGACGGGGGCATCTACCGGGAGGCGTCGCTGGCGTGGCGCTACGACGCCTGGCGATGCTCCATCTGCGGCGCCGCCAACGGCTCGTGCGGGCATCGAGTGGGGAAGATCTATGGCGGGAAGACGTGCTGCCGGCTGATCGATCATGTCGTTGAAGTACTGGAAGGATCGCTGGTTTATAAAAGCGCCGACAAGGATACCTTCCTCGCCGGACTGCGAAGCCGGAGCGGCGCCGAGAGCGAAACGCCGCTTCTGCTGATAGCGGATCAAGACGATCCCCTGTGGGAGACGCTGGAGCGGGCCGGGGCGGTTCGCGAGCGTCATGAGTGGAGCGATGCGCCTGAGACGCCGGTGCGGAGCGCGGATGCGGTTTGGATGCGCGGCGGCTCGCGGGCGCAGTGCGAAGAAGCGGCGCGGCGAATTCTCTCGAGCGGGTGCGCATGCCTGGCCGAGATCCTTCCCGCGGAGAGCGTTCGGGAGAGCGGCGGGGAAAAAGTATGGGGCGATCTTGTCTGTCTGACGCGCGGGGAAAACGAAGAGGCGCCTTGTCAATCGGCGGCGATCCGGGAGAAAAACGATGGTTCGGTTTGGACGGTATGATCCGCAAAACAGCGAAAACGCATCAACCTTGTTCGTGTATCAGGAAGTGCCTGTGGCATCCGCCAAGTTAAACCGGTGGGATGGCAATATCGCGGCGGGCTTCGAACTGCTGCATCGCATCATGAGTGAGCTGTCGGCGAAGGGCGCAGCGGCGGTGATCACTTCCGGCGGAAGCGGAGCGCTGCAAGTTGCGCCCGCCGATCCGCCGAATGGGACGGTGCGCGTGCAGCCGGGGTGGGCGGTGTTTGACGGCGGATTCGCGGGCGTTGCCGAAAAGCAGTCTCTGCCGGCCGGGGGAGCGTTCGCCGCTCCGGTGAATGCTCCGCGCATCGATTTGATCGTGTTGACCTCGGCGGGCGCGTTGGAAATTGTGGAAGGCGTCGAAGCCGAATCGCCTGCGCCGCCGGACGCTCCCGGCGAGGCTCTCGCCCTGGCGCAGATTTACCTGCGGGTAGGCGCGTCGCAGATTTTAGCCGCCGATGACGGAGTCCAATCGTACATCATCGACGTCCGCCCGCGCTTTCTGCTGGGCGAAGCGCATTCGCATCAGCCGGACCGCGCGCCCGGCGAGGCGCCGGACGGCTATCGAACGCAGTTTTTTACGCGGCATGTTTTCCGCGCCGATAGTTTGGATGTGTATGTCAACGGCGTTTTGCAGCAGGCCGGCGTGGATTACTGCGAAGATCCCGGCCGCCGGAGCTACACGTTCGTTTCGCCGCCCGCGGCGCATTATCGAATCCAGCACCGCTATCTCGTCGATTATGAAGCGGACTAGACGCGCGGCGTTTTTTCTCAGAACAAAATAAAAAAACAAAGAGAGGTTCATCATGAAAATTTCATGGCGGCTGGCCATTCTATGCGGATTTTTATTCATGGCGCCGGGGATGGTTCGTCCTGCGGCGGCGCAAACCCTTATCGCCAAGGAGCAGATCGAAGACGCGTTTCTGCGCAAGACGGGCGGGGATTTATTCGGCGATCTGAACGCGGCCACCTCGGCCGTCAAAGCCGCCGCGTTGATTCTCCTGCCGGAGGATGCCGTGTTCCAATTGCTTCGGGAAGGCCCCAAGGCGGTCATTCGCACGAATGTCGATCTGTATCTCGATCCAACCGACAACGGGACGGCGGGGGCCAAGATCATCCCCGCGACGGTGATGGAGTTTCCCGATTTTTTGGGGGACAAGATCCGGTTTTTCAGCCACTCGTACAGCCTTGGAATTTCGCCCTTCGATTTGGATGTGACCTCGGATCGCAACATCAAGTTTCACAGCGACACGTCGCCCGACTTGATGATCATCCAGGGGGATGAGGGCGATGTGCTGGTCAAGCGGGATCTGCAGGCGGGGCGCGATTTGATCGCCGGCGGCGTCGTGAAATTCGCGACGGATGGCGCGGGCGACAAACTGCGCTTGTATGGAACGCTGTACCGGCTGGCGGTTTCGGCGGATACGTTCGACTTCTATTCGGACGATCGCTTCGAGTGGCATACCGACGAACAGGCCGGAGTCATGCAGCTGGACGGCGGCAGCGGGCGCTTGTCGCTGACGGGCCCGTTGAAGCTTCCCGTGTATTCATCCCTGCCGTCCGGCGAGACGGGAGACCTGATTTATCTCGACCACCCGGCGGACGACGCCCAGGACGGCGCGTATATTCGCGACGCGACCGACTGGCGCCGGTGCAATGATTGAAAGGAGGGTGACGCAATATGAACGGTTCGGAAGCGAAATATTCGAGCGAGTACGTCGAGATTCAAACTTCGCTGGAGAGGATTCGCACCAAGTTGGAATCGATCGAAAGCGCCGCGCGCGATTTGCAGCTGGCGCAGCTGGATCTTCTCAGAAAAGTCGAGGAAACCCAAACGGGCTTGGCTGGCGTGAAAGCCACGGCGGCCGTCTTCGGGGGAGTCGCCGGCAGTCTCATCGCCGTGCTGCTGCGGTTTTTGCTGTCTCCCTGAGGCGGCGCGGGGCTTGAAAGGAGCGAGTTCTCATGAGTGAAGCCAACTATACGCTGCGCATCGAGGTGGTGTTTCCGGTCGCGCAAACCGTGCTGGTCAGGCTGCCCCGGAATCCCGGGGATGAGGTGAAGCCATGAAGCATTCCATCTGCATCAATCAAAACGATTACGGCATAACGTTGAAATTCGTATGCCGGGATGAAGCCGGGCGGCCGATCGATCTCAGCGGATTTTCGGTCGATTTTTATATCTACGACGGCGGCGAGGCGATCAACGCGGGCCATACCGCCTGCGCCGTCGTCGACGCGCCTATGGGAGAAGCGCAGTACGAGATCGCCGCGCAGGACGCGCAGACGCCCGGCCTGTATCAAGGGAAACTCCGTTTAAGCCATGCCACAACCGAAGTGAAGAACCTGGGCGTCATCCCCTTCTGCGTGCAGGCGGTATATTGACAGAAGCAAGTGATGAGGAGAACCGATTTTATCATGAACCGAAATGAGGCGCGAACGCAAAAATGTTATAATAAAAGGAGGGACTATAGCCCAACTAGGGCATTTTCGGAATGTCCCCTTGAGATGATGTAGTAATTTATGATATACAATGAAATCGGCCAGACGATGAGGAATCGCGGCGGTTATGTGGGGTTAAGGTGAGAGAGCGATGGCTGAGGCTTTTGAGATTAATCCAAAAATCATTCGATGGGCGTTGGAGAGATGCGATCTTTCCCTCACCGAAATTTCTAAAAAGGTCGATGTCGCAGTGGAGCGCATGGAATCCTGGTTAAGCGGCGAGGCGCATCCAACCTTCAATCAGATCATGAAGTTAGCCAATGGATTGCATATCCCTTATGGTTATTTATTCTTGTCCAAACCCCCGAAAGAAGAATTGGTCTTGCCGGATTTACGGGCCTTACGTCGTAGTCGATCTCAAAAATTGAGCCCTGAATTTCACGAGGTATTGGACAGCGCCCTTCGCAAGCAGGATTGGTATAGAGATTACTTGATCGCCGAGGGAGCGGGGCCGCTCGAATTTGTGGGGCGATTTTCAATGGAGGATCCTATTGAGGAAGCAGCCAATGGAATAATCAATGTTTTCGGGATCGATGCAGAGATGCGCAAACAAGCCAAAAATTGGGAGCAGTTCTTGCAGAACATGATTTTCCGGATCGAACATGGCGGCGTGATCGTGTTGAGAAGCCGTTATGCCGGTAATAACACGAACCGGACGCTTTCCGTCGATGAATTTCGAGGTTTTGCAATCAGCGACAAGTATGCTCCATTTATTTTCATCAATGGGAATGACGCGAAAGCGGCGCAAATTTTCACAACCGTTCACGAATTGGCTCATATCATGATTCATGAGAGCGGCGTCTCGAATTTGGATTTGCGAAGAGGAACTTCTCCATCCAGCAAAATCGAATCGTTTTGCAATCAAGCCGCCGCCGAAGTGCTTGTTCCAAAAAAACTGTTTTATCGAGAATGGAAGCAGGCCGCTGATCTTAATAACAATCTTTCTCATCTTTCGCGTACTTTTCGCGTCAGCAATCTCGTCGTTTTGAAAAGGGCCTACGATCTCGAGAAAATCAATCGCGAAGAATATCATGAAGCGTATGATCGATGGGCTGAGGATTATAAAAATCGAGAAAAGAAGAGTACAGCAAAAAGTAGAGGGGGCGATTTTTATCGTTCGCTTTTTGTTCGCAATAGCCCGTTGCTATCGAGTTGCATCGTCTCCGCCGCGCTGGAAGGCAAGTTGTTGTATCGAGACGCCGCAAGTCTGTTTGATTCCCAAAATACCACTCTTATAACCAAGGCAGCCAACGAATTGGGATTCGTCTAATTATGCACAAAAAATATTGCATCGACGCCAACATATTTATTCAACCCAAGAACACTTATTACGCTTTTGATATTGCGCCGGGCTATTGGAATTTTCTGGATAAAAAATTTCAAGAAGGCGTAATTTACAGTATAGATCTTGTCTATAAAGAGATAATGGCCGGAAAAGACGAACTAAAAGGTTGGATTCAGAAGAGAAATAAAAAAGAGTATTTCGTTAAACCCGATAAAGAGGTTATAAAGCATTTCAAAGATATCACTATTTGGGCGATAAATTATCCAAAACATGAAGCGGATCAATTCTTGAAGAGAGCTGATCCGCTTTTAGTGGCGCAAGCGAAAGCCGATAATTCAACAGTTGTTACACTCGAAAAATTTGTTGGCGCAAGAAGCCAAAAAATAAAAATCCCCAATCTTTGCCGGGAATTCAATGTGGAATGCGTGGATCTGTTTACAATGCTGAGAAAATTACATGCTGAATTCGTATTAAGTGAGTAAGCGCTTAACCGCGATTCCTTTCGCAACAATAAAATCCCTCCCCCCTCTCCCAAAATCTATCGTTTGGAATACGATTCAGGGGCGCTTCGGTGTAGAATTGTTGTAGATGTCCAGGGATTGGAATCGAATCAGGAAGAGGGCGGCTAGATCTCCATGAAATCCAAACGCACTGTACTCATCGTCTGGCACGGGGCCTTGTTTCCCTCGTACCGAAAACCGTTTTGGCTGCTGCAGGAAAAGCACGGCTGGGAGGTGCATCTTTTGACGGTCTCCAGTTGGCGGCAGGCGCTGCCCGCCTGGACGCGCTTTCAGCCCTGCGAGAACGAGCCCATCCGCATCCACCGGGCGGCGGCGTTTTTCAAGTTTCATGGCGCCTTGTTCGTGCAGCCCGCTTTTCCCCTGATCTTCAATCGCGTGCAGCCCGACGTGGTCTATGCGGCGGAAGAGCCCTTTTCGCTGATGGGGTGGTTGTCGGTGTATTGGTGCAAACGGCGCGTGCCCAACGTCCCCGCGGTTCTGTTTACCTATCAGGACATCTACAAGCGCTATCCCGCTCCCTTTCGCTGGATGGAAAAGTTTGTCATCGATCACGCCGACCGGATCCTGGCTTCGAACACGCAGGGCGGGGCGGTCGTGGAGCGCAAGGGGTATCGGCGAATGTGGGACGTGCTGCCGACGGCGGTCAATCTCGATCGATTCACATACAAGGAGCCCCATATTCAAGAAGGATTGTTTACGCTGGGCTATGCGGGGCGCCTGGCGGATGAGAAGGGCCTGGATACGCTGTTGTGGGCGATGAGCGATTTGGGCGACGATGTGCGCCTGCGCGTTGTGGGCGACGGATCGGCGCGCTACCGGCTGGAGAAACTGGCGCGCGAGCTGGGCGTTTACGAGCGCGTGGGATTCAGCCGCCCGATTTCGCACGAGGATCTGCCCGCCTTCTATCACGACTGCAACGCTTTTGTTCTTCCCTCCAAGACGCAAAAGAACTGGCAGGAGCAGTTCGGGCGGGCGCTGGCCGAGGCGATGGCCTGCGGAACGCCGGTGATCGGTTCGGACTGCGGCGCCATTCCCGAAGTGGTGGGCGACGCGGGTCTGCTGTTTCCCGAGGGGAAAGCGAACAAACTTGCGAAAAAAATCCAGATGCTGCAGCGCGATCCGAATCTGCAGCGGGAATTGTCGTTTCGCGGGCGGGTTCGGGTGGAGCGCGAATTCTCCGCCGAGCGGGTGGCGCGGAAATTGGACCGTCATTTTCGGGAAGTACTGGAGCAAGGAAAAATGCAGGAAGATGGAGAGTATAGCGAGTAAGGATTCGGCGAATGCGCATCGCATAAAACGCATCAGAAAAAAAGGCGCCGCCCGGCGTGCATCTCTCGCAAGGAGATCGCCGGGCGGCGCGTTTTTGTCTTGGTGATTGATCTTGGCGATACTCTACATCGACGCTTTCACGATGCGGTTGTTGAGGCTGTCGGCGATGTAAAAAGCGCCCTGCGCGTCGATCGCGATTCCCTTGGGGCTTCGCAATTGATTCGGAGCGCTGCCGCTTCCTCCAACCTGGATGACATTGGCGCCCGCCGGATCGAAGCGATGGACGGTGTTCTTGGTCGAGTCGGTGACATAGACGAAGCCGCGGGCGTCGACGGCCACATAAGGCTCCACCCAGGGAAGCTGATCGTCGCTATCCACCGACCATCCTAAAATCGACCACTGGCGGACGAATTGGCCTTGCGGCAGGAACGCGGCGACGCGCTGCATGCCCACATCGCAGACGTAAATCCATCCGTTGACCCCGACCGCGACGCCCACCGGCTCCTTGATCTGGCCTTTAACGACTTCGCCGCCGTAGGCTCCGTCGGGATTGAATTTGACGATGCGGTTGTTGCCTGTGTCGGCGACGAAGAGGGTTCCGTCGGGAGCGACGGCCAATCCGCGCGGGAAGAAGAACGATCCGCCCGCGGGTCGCAGAGGCGCCAGGGCTTTTCCGTCCGGCGTATAGCGGTTGATGCGCCCGCCGCCGTCCGCCCAGGTGTCGGTGACGTAGATGGTTCCATCCGGCCCGACGCCGATGCCGCCGTTGGGGCCGTTGCCGGGCGGATCGACTTTGAGGTGGCCCGGCTCGCCGCCGGGGCCGCCGAACCAGCCCTGGAAGTTCAGTTCGCGGTCGAAGACCTGGATGCGTCCATTGCGCGAGTCGAGCACGTAGAGTTTGGATTGATCGGGCGAGAGAGCCACGCCGCGCGGTTCGAAGAACTCGCCGTCGCCCCGGCCGAAGCGGCCGGCGGTCTTGATGGTTTGCAGGCGCCGGACGGGATTCTCATAACCCGTCGCCACTTGAGGCATTTCTTCGGGTTCGACCAGCGGCGTTCGCGAATAGAACAGCACTTTCTCGCCGCCGGGCTGAATGGAGCGGTCTCTCGGATCCCAGACCTCGCGATAGACGATATAGTTCCACAGCATGCCCCAGGCTTCGCTCGGTTTTTTATTGCGTTTGCGGGCGTACTCAAAGGGCATTTCGTGGCGCATGGAGGGCGTCGCGACGCGCTGTTCGGTGGGGAGAGCGGGAGGCCACCATCCGCGGTGGGTCAAGCGCCGTTTGACATAGTTCCCTTTAGCCCACACTTTCATATTGTCTTCCATATTCGCATCGACGACGGCGAAGGGCACGCCGGGCGAAGGAACGCTGTTGCCGGTCGAATTGGTTTGATAGTTGCGGAAATACCAGACGTACGGCCAAATCGAGGTGCCTTGGAACGTGGCGAGAGTGCGCGTGGGATTGGGAGGAGTGTATTCTTCGCCCAACTTGACGGCGCCTTGTTTGATCTCTTCGACCACGTCGATCAGGCTGGGATCGGTCTGGGTGTAGATCATCAGTTCGCGGGGGTCGTCGGGGCGGTAGATGTTGAGCTGTACGGCGGTGCGCGCTTCATAGACCGCCAGCAGTCCGACGAAGATGGCAAACGTTGTGCGCATCGCGCCGGGCCCCATTTTTTTCCAAAGATCGGCGATGAACGCGCCGGCCAACAGCGCCAGAGGCAAGACCTGATGCACCATCAGCCAGGGAACTTTTTCCTCCAACATGGCGTAAATCAGCAGCGACAGCACGCTCCAATAAATCAACAGGACGCGCAGGCCGTCAGGGCGAAGGGGCGAATCTTCTTCGGTAAAATGATCGCTTGGTTCTAACAGAGTCTTGGGTACAAACGAGAAAAGCGAAGCGAATTTTCGCATCAGCGCGATGCCCATGGCGATGCACACGCCGATCAGCCAGATCAGCAGCGCCGAAACGGGCGAAGCGGATTTAACCAGCGCGATGCTCCAGTAGGCGTACACTGTTATCCAGAAAGCGATCTGAAAAGCGGCGAAATTGACCGGCCCCAGCGCGCTCCATGTGTACACGACAAAGGCCGCGATTCCAAACAACACCAGCATCGGCTCGTAAATCAACAGGCGGGGAACGTAATAATCGGGCGGGCCGGGAATGCGCGGAGCGCCCTGCTGGCCCATCCAATAGAGGAGGTAATCGATGACGCCGGACTTCATTCCCTGGGGAACGTTGCCGAAGTTGGTGAACATGGAGGCGTAGACGGCGTAAATGACGAACAGACTGCCCACCAGCGCGGCGTTGCTGCGCACCAGGTGAGTCAACCAGCCTTGTTCTTTATCTTTTGAAGGCGCCCATTGACCGAAATAGCCGTAGATCAGAAAGAGCATGACGGCGGCGCCGGCGGGGATCACGATCCAAAGCGTTACGCCCCACTGGGCGAACCATTCGTGGGTCTGCATGTAGTTCGTCCAGGAATCGCGCAGAACGCCGATTTCGTAGCTTCCAAGATTGCGCTGGGTTTTCAGCAGCGTGGCCGTCTGTTTGTATGCGTCGCTGTGGGATACATAAAAAACATAGGAGAAAGCCGCGCAGGAGAAAAGCGCGTATAAAGTCAGCAGTTTGGTGAAGGGCGCGCGGGTGTAGAAAATATCCGCCATGGCGCGCTTGCGGATTTCACGGGGATAGCTGAACACATAATAGACGGCGTAAAAAACCGCGAACGAGCCGAACACGAAGCCGGTCATATAGGAATTTTCTTTACAGGTGTACATCAGCGCCAAAAAGAAGGCGGCGCCGATCAAAAACCGGTTCTTCATGGAATGGAGATAGTGCATCGATAAAGCGAGGATGGCCAGCGCCATGGTCCCCATGTAAATGTCGTTGCGCGCGAAGCGGGAGAAATAACTGAGCGTGGGCGAGAATGCGACGATCAGCAGCGTCGTCACGACGCCGGTTTTGCCGATCCAGGGCTTCAGCCGCCAGACGAAATAAAACATCAGAACGCCGAAAAAAGCGAAGGGGAGCCGGCCGACCCAATCGGCGTCGCCGAAGAGAAAGAAGAAGAGCGCCCCGATGTGATAGAGAAACTGGCCGTGGTAGGTGGGATCGTAGGGGCGGGAAAAATTGCCTTTGTATTCCTGGTGCGCGTAATAGGCGTGAATCGATTCGTCATGATGGTACGCCATGCGCTCCAAATCGTAGAAGCGAAGAATCGAGCCGAGCAGGACGATGACTACAACGGCGATTCCAAACTTTGACAATCGAATGACATCTTCTTTTTTCATTTCAGACATGCGTATTTTCCGCCTTTTTTTTGATAGAAGCACAAATTGGAATTTTTGTGACGTTTTCGCGTTTTGTCCAGTAGTTTATCACAAACGGCGCAATTCGCGGGGACGTCCCCGCAAATTCCCCAGGAAGAAGGGCGTGCGTATAAATTCCCCCCGCCCTTGGGAAGGCGACCCAAAGGGCGGGGGGAGGCTGTTTTGCAGATTTTTCGCTTAAAAGACGGGCTGTTTATCCCTCTTCCTGCTGTTCTTCCTGCGGCGGTTCTTCTTGCTGCATCATGGCGCCGAGGATGATGTCGCGGACGGCTTCGATTTCCTTCATGGGCACGGTGAGGCGCGTAACGGGATCGCCGTTTTGGATGCGCATGTCGAAGGTCACGCCGGGATTGTCGGCGTCCGGCGGGATTTCGACCATTTCCAGCGGATTGACGCCCTGCATGGTCTGGGCCATGTACTGCTTGGCGGCCATGACGGCCTGCAGCAAGTTAATGCGCATGCAAACCAGGGCGTTCTTGTCGACGTAATCGGGCGGCGCGGGTTTGTCGGAGGAAAGAAGTTTGTCCAGGACGTCAGGCATGTTTTCGGAAGTAAACACGATGGTTTTATCGGTGAGGGCGTAGTAATAATCTATGTTTTGTTTGGCCAAGATTTCGGCGACGGGCGATTCGGGATCGTCGACCAGGTACCGCATGGCAATTTTGGAGTAGGGAATATTTTTGTAAGATCCAATGTCTTTTACTTCGCTGACGTCCAGATGAATGCCGGTGGCGGGCGCGATCATCTGCGCCGATTCCTTCATGACGCCGGCCACGTTATTTAAAAAGTCGCGGGCGTCGGCGGATCCCTGGTAGGCGATCAACTGGGTGAAGGCGATCGGCTGATTCTCTTTGAAGGAAGGATTGATTGACATGCCGATGGGGCCTTTATAGGTTTTAAACCCTTGCTCCCACATTTTTTTCATGTCGTCGATGTTCATATTGAGGTCTTGAAAATCCTTGAGAATGCGATCACGGGTCAGTTCGTAGACTTTGGGATCGAAATTGATCACCATGGAGATAAAATTGTCGGGATCCAGGACAGACAGAACGTCGCCGATGTCGGCGTAGCGGGCCGTTCGGAAATAGTCCGCCATGGGGGCGCCCTCTTTGAGATGAACCTGTTTATGAAAGCGCAGCGCGTCCGGCGAAAGTTGAAGACCCAGGCGGAGCGTCTCACTTTGATCCAGCAGGTCGAGCAGCCAGCCGATTTCGGTTTTGAGCAGGGGGACAGTGTTGGGCGAACTCATCGGATTGAGAGCCATCAGGCCTTCCATCGATTCAATGAAGCCGTCCGATAAGTCGCGCAGCATCTCGGCCAGCGGAGTCAGCCGGATCCAGACGGATAAATCGTCCCGGGAGTCGGTCTCGAAGGCGGCGAGTTGTTCGAGGGGGGCTTCGGCGAACCAGGCTTTTAAATAGTCCTGAATTTCGCCGTCGCAGAACAAGGCGGTTTTTTCGCCGAAGACAATGGAGCGCATGCCGGTGGTGTAAACGCCGGATTCGTCTTTTTGCAGTTCGGAGGAGGCGATGACTGCATCGCGATCGGCGATGGGGGCCAGCAGAGAGATCGACTCCTCCATCTCTCCATTCATGCCGAACAGCATCCAGAGGGGCTTATCCCGGTCGAAGCCGTCGAGCGACTTCAGGTCCACGGCTTCGAGAATCATGGTTTCCAATTCTTCGCCGAGCGGCATGCCGGCGGCGGCGAGGGAAAAGGTGTTGAGGTTGTAGGAACTTTGCTGGATCGAGTGAAGGCGAACCGCCGCGATTGCGTCGCCGGGCAGAAGGGAGAAGAGCGATTCGGCCCGGACGGTCGCGGGAGGAGCGATGAAGGCCGCGCAGAGCAGCAGGGATAGAAGCCATGCCTTCGGGATCATTCGTCGGTTTTGCATCGTGATTACTCCTTTGCATTGAATTGATATGCGCCATCAATCATTCATAAATAAAACGATTTTGCCGGGCCGGCGTTGCGTGTTTGTAAGTAAAAAAACTTTTTTGAACAATCCTGAAGCAAAGTTGTCCATCTATTCAACAACAAATCGAGTGAAACGCCTATAGCGGATATTTTTTTTGAGCAGTATAAAAAAATGTTACAGTAGGAAACAGAATCAATGGTATTATGTTTTTTGGGTTTTGTAGAGTCGAATTCTTCTCGATGCGACGCTATGTTGGATTTTTTTTCAATTTATATATTAAATATAGTTGTTCGTGAGAATAAGGATTGTGAATTGAATAATGCGGAATCTCAATTATATTATCTATGCGCAATAATCTGTGAGCATTCAAAAATGTAAAGAATAGCGCTGTGAATATTGAAAAAATGTGAACTCATACGTTCAATTCCAAGATGTTGCATCCTGCAAGGTTCCTCTCTAAAAACCGGGCGTATGGATAAAGAGGAAACTCGATGAAAAGCGCCGCGTTTAATCTCGCCTTCAAAGTGCATCGCAACGAAATGCCGTTTACGGAGGGATTGCTCAAGTCATTCGAAGCGGAAGTGCATCACGATTATATCGAAGCCTTGAATTCGCTGGCCGGCGAGGTGCGTTACGATATCGAGAAGATCGATGCCCTGATCGAAGAAGCGCAGCAGGGCGTCCAGCCTTCGAAGAAGCCCAAATACGACATCAACCTTCTCCGGGAAGAGATCGCCGGACTCAAGAAAAACCGTAGTGAAATGAATGAGACGATCAAGTCGCTGGAAGGGCGCATCGCCGTCTTGAAGACGACGATCGCACCCGGCGTCAATGCGTTTTTTATCGTGCTGGTCGGGATTGTGATTCTGATGATTTTTTATTTGCTGAACCTGAAGATGCTGGCGTTGGCGATCTTGGTCGGGGTTCTGATTGGGGGAGGGGCGTCGGTTATGTACGATTTGGACGCTTTGAAGAAGCAGCAAAAAGACATTGATCGAAAAAAACAGAAATTTCGAGAGCAAATGTCTGAAATCGATCAGGATATCGACAAACTGACGCAGACGATTCAGGAAAAAGAAGAGTTTCTTCGTTCGGTTGAATCGGATCAGGGGGATGAATCGAAGGAATTCGCATCGGAATATTGAGGACGCCCGCCCGCCTTTTTTCTGTTCCACGACATTTACCCGTCGCCGTGTATAATAAAAAGTCTTAAAGACCTTCGCTGAAAAGAGAGGAGTCCTGCGAGCGCTTCCCGTAGATTTCGAGCGGCGGCGGCGAGAAAGAGAGCAAAAAAATAGATGATTGGATGGAATGATGTCAAAAGAACCGCAAGACCCTAATGCAGAGCAGGATTCGTGGAATGAGCATAAAATTTCGCTGCAGGATATCGTTCTCAGCAATAGCTGGGCGGTGCAGGCGATCCTCAATTATTTAGAGGAATGCGATCCGAACGCCCGCGAACGCATCTGGCGTCACTATGAGCTGATGAAGCGGCAGCAGGATGCGGCGCGCGCCAGTCAGGACGGTGAATCGCCCCGCTCTGAATCGTCGGGAAACGGCGATGCGTCGGACGAATAATGGATGATTTGAGATCAGAGAACGGAAGGCTCATTAAAAAGGAAACGTGATGAATCGAAATCGTGTATGTGAATTTCCGCGGACGTTTGTACCTGTTGACGCCGATTTGGGCGATTGGAATGCGCTGGCGCCGTTGTTTCAGAATTTGATGGATCGGGATTTGCATTCGAAGGAGTCTCTGGAGAAGTGGCTTCTCGATCAGAGCGAGTTGACCGCTTGTCTTTCGGAGGAGCGGGCGAGGCGCTACATCGCCATGACATGCCATACGGACGACGTTGCTTTGGAAAAGCGGTATATCGAATTCATCGAACGGATCGAGCCGCGCTGCAAGCCGCTTCATCACAAACTGAACGAGAAATACATGGCCTGCCCCCACCGGTCCGCGCTGGATCGAGCGCGCTATGAAGTGCTGGATCGCGGCGTCCAAGCCGATCTGGATTTATACCGCGAGGAAAATATCGCGCTGCAGACGGAGACCGCCAAGCAGAGTCAGGCGTATCAAAAACTGTGCGGAGCGATGATGGTCGAGTTCGACGGCCGCGAGCAGACCATGCCCCAGATGGCCAAGTATCAAGAAGAGACGGATCGCGCCCGGCGCAGGGAGGCGTGGGAATTGACCGCCAACCGACGCCTGCAGGATCGGGAGCGGATGGACGACATCTTCAACCAGCTGGTGCAGCTGCGCCATCAAATGGCGCGCAACGCCGGCAGCGAAACGTTCGTCGACTACGCCTTCCGGATGTATCATCGATTCGATTATACGCCGGCCGACTGCCTGCGCTTTCATGAAACGGTGGAGTCGTGCATCATGCCTGTGGTGCATGCGAACGACGACCGGCGGCGCGAGGCGATGAACCTGGACGCCCTGCGGCCGTGGGATATGGCGGTGGATCCGCTCGGCCGGCCGCCCCTTCGGCCGTTCGAAGAAGCGTCGGAAATGGCCGAAAAGGTGGAGCGCATCCTGCGCCGCATCGAGCCGGAGCTGGCCGGGCAGTTTTGGGAAATGCACCAGAACGGCGAGTTGGATCTGGAAAGCCGCAAAGGGAAGGCGCCGGGAGGCTATCAATACACCCTGGACGAAGTGCGCCGCCCGTTCATCTTCATGAACGCCGCCGGCCTGCAGCGCGACGTGGAGACGATGCTGCACGAGGGCGGCCACGCCTTCC
>JAFGTC010000055.1 GCA_016934335.1 Candidatus Omnitrophota bacterium
AATCATCAGCTCTTTTTCCTGTTGATCTGGTGGTCTTCTTTTTTCCTCTATCCTTTATGGCATCTGCCCGCCTCCGATTCCATCCGAATCGTCGCTTGCGCCGCTTTGTTCGCAATCTTCGCCGTCTGCTCGCTTCTGTTTCGTCTGCTCATTCATCAGCCCGCCGTCAAGATTGAAAAACCACAGGAAAACCGCGAATCCACAGTTTTCTTTTCCATTCTTTTTACCGTCGTTTTGGCCGCGCACATCCCCTTTCTGCCTTGGCCGATCCTTACCGGCCTGGATACCATTGATCACGCCGTCGTCCCGGGCGTAATCGCTCATAAAATTGTGCAGGGCTTATCTTCGTTCGCCGGTTTTTCAATTCAACCGATTTTAACGTTTGCTGCCCTTGTCTTATTAATCGCTCCTCTAGTCAGCCCATCCTGGCGGCGATATGTATCCAACCGGTTTACTTCTCTGGCTCAATGGGCGGATAAGCATTTCGGGCGCGTCATCGTTATTCTTGCCATCATCACAATCCTTTACGCGGCGCTCCTGTTGAAATTCAAGCCACTCGACCGCTTCCACGATTTAAACCCCCTGTTCCGCTATCCGCCGCTCTCTAAATTCCTGTCGATTCCTCTCTACGCCGCATTCGGCTTGCAGGAATGGACGGGCAGGCTCATGCAAATTCTCTTTACCTTTGGAGGCTCGATCTACATCTATCGCCTTGCCCGCCTCTATGGAAGCATCATCGCCGGGCGAGCGGCCGCCGTGATCTACGTGCTTCTCCCCCCTCTTTTTCATTACGGCAACACCACCATGATCGAAGGCGGAACCCTCTTTCTCATGACCGCCGCCTTCTTTCATTGGATCCGCTATATCGAACAAAAATCCCATTTCGATCTGTCGGCGGGAGCGCTGTTCGCCCTCATGGCCTGCCTCTACAAACACCCGGGCGTCAGTCTGATTCCCGCCTTCGCCTTCATGGCGGCCTACGATTTTATATTCCCCCGCGAGCGGCGCGATTGGCGAAGCGCATTCTCCGCCATGCTCGCCTGCGCCCTGCCCGCCGCCGCCATCGTGCTTTATATGAAACTTTCCGGCTTCAATTCAGACGTCCCCTCCTCCCTGCAATGGCCGTCGCTGGAGCGCCTGACCGGCAGTCTGCAGGCCGTCCCCCGGGGCGTCACGCTTCCCATCGCCCTGCTGTTCGCCGCGGGTCTGCTGTCTCTACCCGTTCTGCAGTCATGGAGAACCTTTTGGATTTTCACCGGCTGGATCGCCGCCCATTACTGGCTCACCTGCATGTCCGCCGCCGCCATGAACGTCCGCCAGGCGCTCCCTTATTACCTCGGATTCATCGTCCCCGCTTCGCTGCTGCTCGAACGGTGCGCCGGCAGTCGCAGGAAGATGCAGGCGGCGCTCATCTACGGCGCGCTTCCGCTATTTTTATTATGGGCGTGCTTGTGGATGGATCGCAATCAGGATTACCGCCTCGTCGGCCGCGCCATGGGAGATCGGTCGTATATCAATTTTTCCAATTGGAACTCCATGTACCTCCCCTATCCGCAAACCGTCCGGGCGCTGCAGAAGATCACCTCCCCCGGCGACGTCATCTACGCTCCGATGATCAACGAACCCGTCTATTTTTACTTGGAGAAATACCGCATGACCGGCCGCGTCTATCGCCGCGAACTCTGGACGGATTTCGATCGCATGGATCTATCGTCGCTGCTGGCCTACTGCCGAAAAATCAACGCAGAATGGCTGGTCGTCCCCCGCGGCCGGTGGCTGTACGTCCCCCACGCCGATCTCGCTTGGATCGAACGACTCTTCAACGATCCCCCCGCTTCCTTCCTCCCGGTCGAAGTCGCCAAACTGGGCGCCGAGCAAATCGGCATTTGGCGGATAAAAGATTCGCCCCGGTGATCGTTCCATCAACCGGAGCAATCCCGATGGAGCCATGCCGTCGGCGCGGCCTCATCGCCAATGCATTCCCCGATTGGATCGCTCTTCTTCCTCCGATTCGCTTGGCAGCAGCGGTTGAGGCGTCCCCGACGAAGAAATGGTCATCCGATTCTTTATCATTTCTTCCCGTTCGCATTCTCTGCAAATCGCTTTCCCCGTCGTCAATTCCTTGCCGCAAACCCGGCAATTCGTCTGCGAGCGAGCGATCTTCAACCGCTTCATCCTCTCCAACTCTTCGATCATATTGTTGATCACCGCGCGGGCGTCCCTGGATGATTCGGGAATATTGTAGACATTTTGAAACGCCTCGCAGGCGTCTTCATCCGGATCGGGATTCTGCAGAAATTCATACACCTGCTGCCGGACGATTTCATACATGGGATCGCAGAGAATCATGGGAGGAGCGACATTCGGATCGCTTCGAAGATGGCGAATGAATCGATACGCCGTCAGATGAGAAAACCACACGCCCTCCGTCTCCAGTGACTTTTTAAACTGAGATGTTCGTTTCGCAAAATCGAAGGGAAATTGATCCAGAACCTTATAAACGGCCATTTCTTGAACCGCTTCTCCCGAGTCTTTCTCCTGATTTTTGGGAGAGGAAAATTGCTTCACGCGGCCCGTGTGATACAGAAGATCCTTGCAAATCGCCAAAACAACTGTTGTCATTTGTTTGAAGCACATATCGCAAATAGAACGATCGGGATTTCGCTCCTGACCGCAATAAGGACAAATGCTTCCTTCCCACGCTACGTCAATCACAAAGCCTTCGATTCCATTATCCATTGCATTAATTACCCCTAACCCTAAAAAAGAATATCATCATCGTACCCTTTCTCTCCGCAGTTGTCACGTTAAAAAAAACCTCTCCCGCAAATTTTTCCGAGAAATTCGCACTCTCCATAAAATCCGGATGCAAAATAATCCCCTATTTTGAAGAAGCACAAAAGAGTTAAAGCACAGCGAGGAAAGAACGATCGATGAGATTTTCCCTAGCCCTAGCGAGCCGGCAGCAAATAACCTCGCAAATCGTCCAACGTCGGCGTAATCTCCTCCGGTTCTTTTTCTTTCACCGGAGCATTCTCCGCTTTAACGGCCGGTTCAGAGATTCTACGAGGCGCAGTCGAGCAGGCGATCGGCGACAATATCAGGAATGCGCTTAAAAGTCCGACTAAAGCCAATTTGTTTGTTATATCGATCATATACATCCTCTATCGGTAAAACAATCCGATCCAATTTAAGATCCGGTTTATTTTAGAGCGCCTGCTCCAGAAACGCCGCAAAAAAGATACATGCGCTCTCTCTGAGATACGCATGAACGATTCTCATCATAACGGTCGGAAATTCGATGGAAAACATCTCCCCGCCGCCGATTTTTTTCAAAATATCCTCTCTCGAAAAAACGATTCTCCCGTCTCGGCGGCGTCTTGCCGATTCGACTGCCAGTAAGTCTATATTCCTGTGTTTGTTAATGATACTCCTCTGAAAGCGGTTATACATCGCTCTCCACGGGTTATCCACAGACTATTATACTACCTATAACTCGTTTTTCACACGATTTTAACGCTGTTTTCAGGGTGTTTCTACATTGTTTCCCCAAGTTATCCACAGGCTCGGGCTTTCTTTTTCACAGGCGAATCCGCCGTCGCGACTTGGATTTCCAGGCTTGGGTTTCCAGGCCTCCTACACTATCATCAATCGAACAGGCGCATCGATTGAACAGGCGCATCCGTCGAAAAGGCGATAGAACAGAATCACGATTGCGCGCCGCGAAGCCGAACAATTCCATGAAAAAATCGCATCGAATCATTATTCTCGTTTTTTTGCTGCCCATCTTCGCGGCTCTTTTGTACAGCGTGTACTATCAGCACAGCCGTCGAGCGCTCATGGAGCGTTTAGCGGCTTCGGGCGTCATTGCTTTATTAAAAAACGACGTGATCACCCGCGACGATCTGCGCGAATATTTTCAATATCCTCCCATCGAAGAAAACGAAATCCTTCGCTCCCTCGAACTGACTCCTGAAGACGTCCAAGGCCTTGGCCTGCACGAAAAAGACCGGGAACTGCTCAAAGAGCCTTCCGGCCAGCTGCTGCTCAATCAGGTCATCCAACACATCGCCCTCATTAAATATTTGCGGCCTCATTACGCGGAAAATCCCGATCCCGGCGGCGACGCCGTCATCTCTCAATACCGCGAATCGCTGATGATCGAAAAGATGGAAGAGGAACTGGCCAAAGCCTCCCCTCGCGTCTCTCAAGAAGAGATGCTCGCCTATTACGTTGACAACCCTGACGAATTTTTCCGCCGAGGCCGGCGGTTCGCTCGGCATTTCATGATCAAAAAAAATGAAGCGGAAATACCGGACGCCTCTCCCGCATCCCGCTTAACGCCCGAAACGGCGGCGGAGCGACTCAAAAACGGCGAAGACCTTGGCGCAATAATTACCGAAATAAACGGAGGCGATCCTTCGCAGGATGGAATCCTGGGCTGGCTGCCGCGCGGCGCGCTCCACCAAAAAGTCGACGACGCCCTCTGGGCGCTCGAAATCGGAGAAGCGACCGGCCCCGTCTTCATCGACGCGACAGCCCATTTCATCCAACTTCTCGACGTCCAGAACGAAGGTTTGATCCCCTTCGATGAATGCCGCTCCCGCATCCAGTCGATCCTGATGGAAAGAAAAAAAATCCAGCATCGCTATGCCGTCCTCGGCCTCGATCCTCAAAAATACAGCCTGACTGAACAAAACAACGCCCCCGCCATTCAAAAAGCCCTGTTGGCCGCCGCCTACGCGCACGGCTTCAACCAGGATCCCGATATTCTAAAACACGTCGAAGCCTACGGCCGCTATCACAAAGCCAATTGGGTCTTTTTAAATGAAATGGAGCATCGCCAAACTTTGCCTACGGCGGCCGGCGGCGGCCACTCCGCCTGGGTGCTCGAAAACAAAGTCGCCGGCGCCCTGCTCAACGAGATGGGATTCCGCCTTTTAGTCGCTCTGGATACTCCAAACGAAAGCGAGATGGATCAAGAATTACCATCCGAAGAATAAAATCGGGGAAAAAAATACAGTAATGAATCCGCCGCGCACTCGACTTTTTTCCGTCAATGCGGGCCAATCGCATCTGATCCTGGAAGACGCCGATTCGCTCCAGGTTCGGCGCGTTCTCCGCCTGCAGCAAGGCGACTGGATCGCCTGCTTCAACGGCGACGGCATGGAATACGTCTACCGCATCGAAGATTCCAACCGCCGCGCCCTGACCCTTTCCCTGCAATCCTCCGCCCCCAACCCCCGCGACGACATCCCGCCCGCAGCCGTTCTCATCGCCTCCACCAAAGGCAAGACCAAAGACCGCATCGTGCGCGACATCCCTCCCCTGGGAATCACTTCAATCATCTTTTATCGAGCCGACCGCTCCGTCTGCCGCCCCCAGATCGACGCGCAGCCACGCCTGCAGAAAATCGCCGTGGAATCCTGCCGCCAATGCGGCCGCTCCTCGATTCCCGAAGTGATCGTCTCCGAAAAGCCGCTGTCCGACCTGTTTCAGTCGGCCGCCATGCGTCCAGCCGAATCGCTCCTATTCTGGGAAAACGCCGGCCCAAACGCCGAATGGCGGCCGGGCGACTACCGGCATTCCGCCAACCTCATTTTCGGCCCCGAAGGCGGCTTCTCCGGCGAAGAGATCGCCTGGATTCAATCGCAGAACATCCCGGCCGCCTCCCTGGGATCGCGCATCCTCCGCTCCGAACTCGCCGCCGTCGTCGGCGTCGTTCTTCTCCAGTCAAAACGAGGCCTTCTCCGCTGATTCTGTTGGTTTTGTCTCTTAGATTCCTCATTTACACATTTTTTTAGCAACAAAAAGTGTCACCCCCCATGGGGTGTGACACTCGTTTTTATTTGTTGACGGATTGATTTAATTTTGATATTTTTTTTATTGAATATTAAAATCAGTAAGTTCTCAAAATTCCCTGTTGGAGAAAGATATTATGAGCAACGTGTTTATTACACCTTCCGCATCCACCATTAGTCGTGATCAAATCATTGACGTTACTGTAACAGTGGATATTTCAAATTACTCTGGGACATTAAACCTTGAATTGTCTCAAGGCGCAAAAACTAAAATATTAGGGAATCGCGGTTCAGTGAAAATTTATGATTTTGGATCTGGCGCATCAAATCCTTATTGCACTGACAACACCAGCATAAATTGCGTGACAATTACGCCTCCATCCGCTAGCGCAACATTCAAATTTGTATACAATTCAACGGGTACAATTAAAATCAAGGCGACAGATTCCAATAATTGTGCAATTTTTGGAGAGTCAACTGCAATATCAGTAAATTACCAAATTCGTAAGTATACTGAAAAATTTTCCAATCCTACTGTAAACAACTATGATTCAATAATCTCATCCGAAGTAAATACATGGTCTGATTGGAAGATCCCTCCTGCCTCACCGTATGCATTTATATCGGGCGCCTCTCCTGAAATAGACCTTATAAAAGCAATTGCCTTTAAAGAGAGTTCTTTGAAATCTACCAATGAACCTAATTTGATGCAACTCACTTCAGCTGCTTTGAATGGAATGGGGGGGGAATGGTGATCGTGATCCAAACGCAAGCGCCGTACAAGATGCTAGTGGATGTTATAGTTTATGTGAGGGAGCGCCTCAAATGAATTATAATGCAAATATAAATTCGGTGCAAGACAGCTTTCATTGGGGTATCCGCTGGTATATAGCAAAGCGCTCAGTTTACGATTACAATGTATCGCCATGTGTATGGAAAGTTTATAACATGAGGCTTTTGCCAGTCTCAGATGCTCTTACTGCTTATGGTGATGGCAGCGATGGCTACGCACAGAGCATTCTTGATTTATTTCATGAAGGCAAGAATCCCAATGGCGCCACCCCGATTTACTTATGGCCGATTAAAACAGACGGTTGTCCTCGACAATAAATCGTTTTTTGATGACCAAAAAGAATTATTGGTTAAGGTGCAATTTTATGTTTCAAAAAACAGCCGATCTTTTATTATTTATCATCGTCCAATGGATAATTTTGGAATATTCTTTCGCCTCATCCCCAAATATTATTTATAAACAGTACGATTATCCTGGACAGGAGACTTTGGCTGATAATTATCTTTCGTTGATGCCGCCAATCGATGAAAACAAATCTCTGTATTGGGTTCGTTATTCAGCCTTTGTCTATGAAAACTCGCAGCGTTCTTCTGATTTTCAATCGATTCTTGAATACATTCTAATTACAGAACAAGATTTACCCTTTGGGGGTGATACACCTTATAAAAAAGCCTATGTACTCTATGCTCGCCGAACCGGACCGCGCATTATTCAAACTATTGAATCCAGTCTTGAAAAGAACGAGGATTGCCGTGTAATCAAAAAGCACAATGAACCTCAATTTCAACAATCAACACTGCAGAAAAATGAATGCGTAGAAATATATCATTATACAAAAGATATTGATCCGCTAATGTACTTCCAATATTGGTGTGATGATCGAAATTATAGAGATAAGGACGTCTTGGAAGAAAGAATGTTGTCTGGTGAAAGCGGCCATGGTTTTTATTTTCTTCCTTTGCGAAATAAGGATCAATTAGACTTACTCATTATATTAGATTATCGGTATATCAGTGTTTGTTTTCTTGAAGCGCCCGGAATAAAATGCGTTTTAAATAAATTCTCAACCTATCCGAGAGTTCCGAAATCCACTATTAAAGCTCCCGGTTTCATCTCAATGCCTTATTGGACTGATATAAACCAGGATGGAATCTTTGAGATTTTTACAGCGACAAACATCTGGGCTCAAGGTTTTGACAGAACGCACGTAATCCCTTGGATTGCATGTTACCGATGGAATGGATCACAATATATCGAGGATAATGAATTATTTTATCAAACGAGCCATTCCGCTCCAATTTTTGATTCTCTCATTCGAGTTCAATCTTCCATTCAATCAAAGCCAAAAATGCAAGAGTCGCAGTTTATTTATGATTACTATCTTGGACTTGTTTATTTTTACCGCCATGAATACAACTGTGCATATCAATGCTTCGTGAAAGCCAAAAAAAATTCCAAGAATCCATGTATTTTGGAAACGAGTCGTGAATTGATGAAACAATGTCATCCGTTTTCGTCTTCCGATTATCATCAATCTCCATAAACGGTTAAATCCTATGAACAAATCTGAAACAATAGATATTGTTATGCCCATAGAAGATGGGCGTCATATTCCACAAGCTGTACTTGAATCTATTATATTTCAGAACCTGCCTTTTCGGTTATGGATTACTACTCAATTCAATCAACGACGAATCTCAGATGCTCGCAATCATGTCAAGCAATATGCAATATCCTATCGGGTTCTTATGCTGGACAATGATATTATTTTGCCGCATAACGCCTTAAAGAAAATGAATCAATTCCTTGATGAACAACCTCATTTTGCTGCTATTGCATTATCTAAGAACAGAAAATTCCATGTTGACGACCCCGTAATTGTTGAATCGCATGTTGATATGTCTTGTGTTCTGTTTCGAAGAAACATATTAAACAAATTGAAATTTCGTGATACCCGATTTGAAGAAAATCCTTGTTGTCAATGCATCTTCATGTGTGAAGATATTCGAGCATTAGGATTTGAAATAGGTTTTTTGAATCACTACTATGCCAGACATATCCAAAATACAAATAAACATCTGGATCCCGCAAATCATGGTGAATGCTTCTATGATTAAGGATCCCTCTTCACTCCGCCGTTCCGTATCAATCCCCGCATACCTTGAATGAAAGAAGATCAGCTTTGCTTGCGCCGTCTTTCCCTAATCAAAAGAAGATTGCATCACCTCCTCTACTGACGACGGCAAAGTTATTCTTTCAATGTGAATAATTTTGAGATGTCATTCCATGTATCATCCCCCGCCCTCCCCCTAAATCCTACACGCCCAATCCCCCAATCGCCGTTTTCTTATCGCCGATTTCATGTAATGATAATTCCAGCAATCAGCGAAGTTTTCTCATCAAAAAAACGATTTTTTAGGAGATAGGAAAATGATGCGGCATATCCCACGAACCATTTTGATTCTCTCGTTCGGCTTTCTGGCTTTGAATGGCTTCTCCCAGGAAATTGTCGAGAATTTCTTCACCGCCGACGGCGGCAACTCCCCGATCTCGCTTAACGGCGGCCAAAAGTGCGCCCAGCGATTCACCGCCCTGCTGCCCTTCGAAGGCATCGAAGTCAACGGCCCCACATGGTCCGTCAGCGGCGAAAAGGGCATGACCATCCGCCTTTACAATTGGGCGGGCAACTACGAACTGACCGTCGCCCAAGCCCCCATCGCCGTCAGCGTCCTGGTCAATCTCGATGACAACGCCTGGCATCCCTGCTACGCCGGCGCCGAACTCCCCCCCGGTCAATATCTCTGGGAAGCGTCCGAACCGACCAACTCCAATCCCGACGCGAGCGAGCCCTTCCAAATCGGCTGCTGGCTGTATAACGAAAGCAAATACGAAGGCGGCGAAGCCTATTTCAACGGCGAACCCTGGGGCGCAGTGACCGTTTCCTGGATGCGCATGTACGGCGACGAACAAACCGGTGCCTGGACGGCGTATCCGTTTCCGGAAACGGAAAACCCGACCTTGGCCCAAAGCTTTTACGCCATCTACCCCTTCCAGGGCGTAGCCATCGCCAGCCCCACCTGGAACGGCTTCAACGCGGGATTCCGCATGAATCTCTACCCCTGGGATACGGACTACGACACTACCGTCGCTCAAGATCCGATCGCCCAGCACACTATCGAAAACCATTCCGACAACGCCCGCGCCGAAATGATGCTCGAAATCCCGCAGCCGGACGGCAAATACCTCCTGGTGACCGACATGCCGGACCGCGGCACGCGCGACATCGGCCACTGGGGATGGTCCGACTCCGGCTGGTGGGATCCCGACACCATCGCCTATGTCGACGGCGTGGAAATCGAAAATTTCTTCTCCTTCGATCTGTTTGTCGGCGAACCGGCCTCCGAAACGGTCGGGAAAGACTTCGCTTCGCGCTCCCTGACAGGCGTCGCGACCGCGATTCGTGAATGGATGATCCATTAAAATCGGCTACAATTCCAACGCATTATCGAGTCGCGTAAAGCCAGCCGCGCCTTCAGCA
>JAFGTC010000056.1 GCA_016934335.1 Candidatus Omnitrophota bacterium
CCGCGCACGATCATCATTGCGGGCAAGTTTTTCGCGTTTGTCCTCTCGACCGCCCTGCTGTTAATCGTTTCGCTGTGGGGATCCTACATCATTCTGAGCACCATTCCCGAATCGGATATGCTGTTGGGCGATTTAGACATCCTCATTAAAGACACTTGGGTGTTGACGCTGGGATTGGCGGCCTACGGTTCAGTCATGATGCTGGTGGGGACTTATTTCAAGCACCGCATCATGATGGGCATTTTTCTGCTGTTCGTGTGGGACGCATGGGCGGCTTACATTCCCGGATCGGCGCATCAATTTACGATCAAGCATTACCTGCAGTCCATCTTTCCGCACGAGAGAGAGCAGAGCGTGATGGAGGCGCTGCTGAGCAGCAACACGCCGGCGACGATGACGGTCTCGCTGGCGGCGCTGATCGGGGTGATCGTGATCTGCATCTTTTTAACGTCTCTGGCCTTCCAATTGAAACAGCTCAGCAGTGATGCGGAAGGGGGAGATTAGAGAGATAGTGGGGAGTGGGGAGTTAATCGTGGTGGGCTACATACTATGCACTATTCACTGTTTTTAGGCGGCACGCTGCGCTTTGAGCCAACCCTACCGGGCTTTGAGCCCACCCTACCGGGCTTTGAGCCCACCCTACCGGGCTTTTGATAATCGGCAATCATTGTTTATCCATGCAAAATCTTCGGATTCCAATCTGTATTCCCATGCTACAATCGTACATACATCATAATCGTACATTGATCGCCCGCCATTTTCATGCCGCCCGGGAAAGTTCCGGAAAAAGTATTTTTTTTATTGACACAACATTATTTTCATCTATTATTGTAGATAACATTCAGGCTGATCATCCAAAAGGCGAAACGCTCCGAAACAAACCAATCGAAAGCAGGTAAAAGCAAATGGCAACGATTCAGGGCATGAAACAATGGATGAAGCATCCCATGGCCGCCGTACGAATGATTCTATTCATCATGGCTATTCTGTCCAATATAGGCGCGGCCGGAACGGCGGCGGCGCAAACCATGAATTGGACTGAAATCGAAATCAACGAGAACGACAGGCCGCCTGTCCGATCTTTTCCAGGGATGTGTTATGACGCCGCTCGCGGCGTGATCGTTCTGCATGGCGGGCGATATCGAGACACCCTCGATGGGATTCAGAAATCTCTTAACGATACTTGGGAATTTGATGGCGCCTCCTGGAAACAGGTTTCAACAAGCGGCCCGAGCAGGACGGGATTTCAGATGGCTTATGATGAAAACCGAGGCGTCTGCGTCTTGTACAGCGGCTATGAAGTGAACGACAGTTGGACGGTGAAAGCGGATGCGTGGGAATGGAATGGAGAGCAATGGAGACTTGCAAGCGAGACTTCGAAGGAGCCGGGGCAGGCGCATGGTTTGACTTATGATCCAGTTCGCCAAAAGGTGGTTCGCCATGGAGGCGGAACGCCGGAGGATCCTGCACGTTATTCAACAACGTATGAATGGGATGGGAATGAATGGACTGAAATCACGCAAGATGGACCTCCGGGTTATACCGGGCTTTATTTCGATACTCGTCTCCAAAAGGTCATGGCCATTACGAGTTCTTATTCGACCGTTCTTGGTTTTGAAGGCGAATTATGGGAATTAGACGGGAATCAATGGGTTCGCAATACACAGTATTTACTGGATATGGAAATTCCATGGGGTCAAAGTTATGCTTTTGATTCTGCGAGAAACGTTCTGGTGACTTTCGGCGGCGAACGAGATGTTTCTCTTGGCTACTTCACCAATTATTGGGAAGATCGCACCATGGAATGGGATGGAGAGATGTTTACTGATGTAGTCGTCGATGACGCTCCCGGCGAAAGAAGCGGCGCTGTCATGGTTTACGATCCAACAAGGCGTCAAATGATTCTATTTGGCGGCGTAGACCTACTGGGAGTGTACCTAAACGAAACCTGGCAATATAAAGATACATCCAGCGGGATCGAAGACGGCCTCTGGATGATGTATTAATCTTCTTCTACGGGAAAACAGAGATAAGAAACCATCAGCCTTTGGAAGGAGGAATCATGGAGATTTCCTCAAATTCCCTATTGATAATGCTGGATTGTCATCTATCTTCATAGATGCATCATTCAAAGGACATAAGGAAAGATAAACTATGCCGCGAAAATCCGCCAATCCCTTAACTATGGCTGAATGGAAAGTGATGAGAACCGTCTGGGAAAAGAAATCCTGCGCAGCCCGGGATATATGTGAAGATCTTTGTGAACCCAACGATTGGTCTGTCAGCACCGTGAAAACCATTCTGGCGCGTTTGGTTGATAAAGGTTTCTTGAACACAACTCAAATCGGGAACAGTTTTCTTTATAAACCGGCGCGATCAGCCATGAAAACGCTGACGAGTGCGGCGGATCATCTTTTGGATAATACGTTGGAAGGCACAACCGGCCCGTTGCTGTCGTATATGGTCAAAAACAGCAAGTTGACCGAAGAAGACATTGATGAATTGATTTCGCTTCTAAAAAAGCATAAAGAAGGCGAGAACAAGACATGAATTTTACGGACCGTTTGAATCAATGGGGAGAATGGTGGGCGTCCTTCATGGTTTATCAAACATTGGATTCAATGGTGATTCTTCTTGTTTTAGGAATTGTTTGCTTCTTATTACGCAAAAAAATGCCCGCTCAATTCGGTTATTGCTTATTTTTGCTGGCGCTGATTAAATTAGTCGTTCCCGGCCAATTTTCAATGATGGGATACCTTTATGCTCCCCCCTCAGAAAGAGCCATAGAAATCAGCTATTTTCAGCCCATTTCTGAACAGGAAATAACGGTTCCGGATGGCAGCGCCTCCGATGGGATGAAAACGCCTCAAGCACAAAAGGAAACAATCCCATCGGCGCAGAGGCCATGGATTTCAGGAAATTTAACCACGCCGACAATAATCATGATTGTCTGGGGATGGATTGTGATCGGGCTTTTGAGCGGATTCGTATGGAGACTATGCAAAACGCACCGCCTGATACAGGCCATGGCGCCTGTTCAAAGACGCGATTTACCCTTTGATATCATCCAGTTAAAAGAGAGAGCCGGCGTGAGGCGCTCCGTGCCGGTGCTGACCGGCGCATGGATTACATCTCCCGTCGTATGGGGTTTATTTAAGCCGGTATTGCTGATCCCGAACGACGTCATGAAGCGTTTTTCGGCGAATCAGTTGGAATGGATCTGCCTGCACGAATTCGCTCATATTCGCCGCTATGATAATGCCGTTTTGCTGCTGCAAAAAATCATCCAGATACTCTTTTTCTTTCATCCCGGCGTTTGGCTTCTAAATTGGCTGATCGACCAGCAGCGGGAATACGCCTGCGACGATATAGCCTTGAAAGGAGTGAATACGCCGCGGATCGACTGCGGCGAAGGGTTTCTAGGAGTCGTATTAAACGCCAACGGGATGCCTACTTTAGCCATGGCGTCGTCCGGAATGATCAACAGCAAAACGCAGATCAAGAAGAGGTTGATGCGGATTCTGGATCAAGAGCGTCCCTTGCACACCCGGCTTTCACTCCTATTTCGTCTTTTAATCATAGCGTTCATTCTAGTCGTGCTGCCTTATGGCGGAAAAGCATCCGTCCAGTGCATACGAGCCTGGACGGAGATTCAAATCGATGACGTTCAACGGCCTCCGGCCCGTTATTGGCCGGGGATGTGCTATGACTCATGGCGAGATGTTGTTGTTTTGCATGGTGGCCGCAATAAGGAGAATGAACATAATCAAGTCGAATCATGCAACGATACCTGGGAATTTGACGGGGAGGCATGGAGGCTTGTTTCGACGGCCGGGCCAAGTCGAACGGGCATCCAGATGGTTTTTGATGAATCTCGCGGCGTTTCGCTCTTCTATGGCGGCTATAATCTCAAATGTGAAGATGGCCGCTCCCGGTGGACAGGAAATTCAGATACCTGGCAATGGGATGGGAAAGACTGGAAACTCGTCTGCGAATCGAATCTTGAACCCGGTCAGGAGCATGGATTAATTTATGACCCCATCCATCAAAAGGTGATTCGCCATGGAGGCGGGACGCTGGAAAATCCCATGCAGTATTCAAACACGTATGAATGGGATGGTCAAAATTGGAATCTCATTGCAAGCGATGGTCCTCCCGGATATTGCGGGCTCTTTTTTGATTCGACTCGTCAAAGCGTCATGGCCTATGCAGCGCTTTCCTCCGATTCGGGATGGAGAGGCGAACTCTGGGAGCTGCATGGCAGTTCGTGGATAAAAATTGAAAACTTTTCACAAATTCAAGAGCCGGCGTGGGGCGGCTGCTATGGATTCGATCCCATATCAAAGAACCTTGTTTTGTTTGGCGGCGGAGGATCGACATCGCTGGGGTATTCAAAAAACTTTCTTGAACACCGAACTCTGGAGTGGGATGGGAGCAAGTTGCATGAAATAGAAACCCGGCAGAGCCCTGGTCCAAGAAGCGGCGCGGAATTTGTGTACGATACAAGACGGGGGCGGTTCATCTTATTTGGCGGCCGCGACGGTAATAATGACTTTGTGAATGACACATGGGAATATTCAACGACCACAAAACGCTTAGCATTTATGTTCTCTCACAATGAATAGCCGGGTTATTCATTTGTCTTCAGGCTGAATTTAAAGGGTATAAGAAATACAGGATTTAAAAAAGCGTAAAAATTTACATTTCACGATCCCGATCCTCCAACCATTGTCTTATTCTTTCCCATTCATTTTTCAGGTTCTCGAAAAACGGAAAGCGCTCATTCTTCAGCGGCGCTTGATTTATAATTTCTGCTTCGGAAAACAATTGGCGAATTGATATAACGGCGATTTCGTGTTATGTATTATGTTGATTTACATCCTGAATGAGAATGGAAGAATGCGATGTTTACCCGATTTTTAATTTTCACAATGTTGTTTTTTTTGGCGGATTGGAATCATTCCGCCGGGCAGGACAATGAAGTTTCTACAATTCCCCTGCGGCAAGGCGGATTTTGGACTCCAGAGGAAGGCAAACAGAAACTGGAAGAATATGCCCAGACGTGGAATGATCGCGCCTCCTGGGAAAAACGTGCGGCCGCTATTCGTGCAGGAATTCTCCGCGGAGCGGGATTATCGAAACTTCCGCCAAGAGAGCCGCTGAATCCGATCATTCGCGACGAGCGAAACTATGATGGTTATTCCATAGCCAATGCGACCATTGAAAGTTTGCCGGGCTTTTATGTGACAGGTAATTTATATCGTCCAACGGATAAGTCGGCCTCCAATCGTTACGCCGGCATTCTGCTGACGCACGGCCACTGCACAGGAACGAAGACGCCGTTCGGCGTCAACAAAACAGGCGGCCGGTTCAGCGCATCGACGCAAAGTCTAGGCGCCGTACTGGCGCGCATGGGCGCCGTTGTGTTTGCGTATGACATGACCGGGGTGAACGAAGCCGTCCAGTATCCGCATACGGGAAGAAGGGCGATGACTGTTCAACTGTGGAACAGTATGCGAGCGCTGGATTTTTTGACTTCCATGCCCGAAGTTGATGCGGAGCGAATCGGAATGACCGGCGCATCGGGCGGCGGAACGCAGACATTTCTGCTCGCTGCAGTCGACGACCGGGTTCGTGTATCCATTCCCGTAGTTCAAGTGTCCTGTTATTTTTTCGGGGGGTGTGTTTGTGAGAGCGGACTGCCAATTCACGTGGGCGCGCATCACGAAACCTGCAATACTGAAATCGCCGCTCTGCATGCGCCCAAACCGCTTTTGATCATTTCCGACGGAAAAGATTGGACGCAGCACGTTCCGCAAGCCACTTTTCCATATCTTCAACGGGTATATCGCGCCTACGGGGCGAAGGGAAGCGTGGAGAACCTGCATTTGCCGGAGGAAGGACACGATTACGGGCCTTCAAAACGTCAGGGGACCTATACCTTCATGGCCAAACATCTCGATCTCGATATGAGCCGGGTTCCGACACAAAACGACATCGTAGATGAGAGTTTTGTGACGGTTGAGGATTACGACGCATTGTGCGTGTTTTCGGAGAGCCATCCGCTCCCGGCGGATGCGATTCAAGACGCATCCAAAGTTGAAGCGCACTTCCAAAAGATTTGAGCCTTCTCAGCCAATGACGCATGTCATGGCTATATTTAGATGCTTTTAACTTTTTCAGGAAAAACCATGCAAACCAATAACATTTCCACTCCATTGCCTCCCGGGGAATTGATGGCGGATAGTGTGTGGATTTTGAATCAGGATGAGCGGGATGCGTTGGATGATCGGGATGAGGGGATAGAGAGTGTGGTGGGCTGCGCTGCGCTTTGAGCCCTACCGTAATTTGGGTGCGCATCGTGGTGGGCTATGCTTCGCTTTGAGCCCACCCTACCGGGTTAAAATTTAGCGATTGATCATGTATGAATCTTTCAATTCTCTGTTTTTTCTGGAACGGCTTTCATTAAAAGAGCCAGGGCGTTCTTCAAGCCTTCATTGCTCGGAGCATTCCCTTTGTAATGCCCTAAACGAACCACTACCAAGTCATGAGAAGGAATCACAAAAACTTTCTGGTTGCCAGCTCCGGCCATATAATACGCGTTCTTTGGAATAGGATAAGCGCCATCCCCATTGAGCCAGAAAAATGCTCCATAGTTCAAACGCCCATCAGCCAACCATGCCGGGGCATGCGTGCTCACAAAATCGGTGAAACCTTCCGGCAAGAGCCTTTCGTTCATCCACACGCCGTCTTGCAGATAGAGATTTCCGAGCCGCGCCCAATCGCGCGCCGAGCCCAATTCGTACCCCTGCAGCAGGAAGTTGCCGTATGGATCCGTTTCGAGCACCATCGTGCGAATGCCTAATTTATCAAATAACGCTCTTTGAGGAAATGATAGATAATCCTTTCCTTGACTCTCCACACCCAAGCGGATCAAGTAATTGATGAGCACGGGATCGCAGTTTCTATATCGCCCCACTGTATTGGGCGGCCATTGTGGAGGTCTGGCAGCTGTCCATTTAAAGGCATCCATGCATCCTGTATATACATACAAATGATCGGGATATCCTAGCGTTGGATCGAAATCGGGGTCGAGGGGAGCGCGAAAACGCAATCCGCTCGACATGCGCATAATGTCAGCGATGCGAATTTTGGCGCGAGGATCGCCGGGAGTTTGCCATTCCGGAATGGGCGCCGCTTGCCACAGACTGAAGACGCCTTGGTGAATGAGCATTCCCATGAGAGTCGCCGTCACGCTTTTGCCCATCGACCAACTTTCAAGCGGCGTATGCATGGCGATGCCTTTACCGTACCGTTCGCCAATGATGCGCCCCTTCCAAGTAACGACGAAGGCGGCTGTGCAACCTTCCGCCGGCTCAAATGCCGCCTCCACCGCTTGTACGACTTTTTCTCTATCAAGCTCAGCGGGGAACGGTTGGTCTTGTAATACATCGCCCATGGGCCAGGGCCGGGTGGATGGATCGGGGAGCCTACTCTCAATCGGCGCAGGCGTAAAAAACGGCCTCTCTTCACCGCGCGGCAAAGTCAGGCAGCCTTGATCTCCCAGGTATTTGGCTGTGCGCGTAATCCCATTGGGCAGAAGAACATGGACGGCTTGCTTCTCGCGATCAACGATCCATTTCAGCTGCGCGCGTTCTTCGTAGGGGCAGGTGAAAAAGCCAACATGTTCAGCAGCGAATTCAGGATCAAGCCCTGTAATGAAAACGGCGGAGCAAAGAGTCTTGGCAAATCCTGAGGCATGGTGTTCAAGGGCGTCGCCTGGCGGAGGCGCATATTCCGTATCCAACTCAAGAGACTTCGCTCGCGCAATGATTTCTTCCTTCGATAATGTTTGAACAGGTTGATCCGAGCAACAACAGATAGATGGGCAACATAACAAGATCCACACAAGCAGCGACAAAGTGAATTCCGAATGGATGGAACGTGATTTTATCAAAATCATAATTTCATCTCCTCCCGTCAAAAACGGTAAATCTTCTAGGATCATAAATCATAATTTTCAAAAAGCCTACGTACTTCATGCCGTCAAACGATTTTCTCCCATTCAAGCAAAACCGATGAGCAGAGTTTGCGAGTTTTGCGATCAATATCCCAATCCTCCATCGACAATAGTCGTCCACGTTTCGTCTCCCTTTCGAGCGGCCGCGCGAGCGCCATTGACGGCGGGAATTTCAAAACGCAGGCGCAAATTCCCTATTTATTGTAAAAGAGGCTTTGATGTAAACTATCATAAAATCGATTGAGAGAACTAAAATGAACAAACGATTTGTGAAGTGGCTCTATCATGAATTGTCCGAGTTGGTCGATCAAGGAATTGTGCCCGAAGAAACAGCGGAAAACATCCGTCAATATTATGGTCCGGTTCAGGAAATCAATAAACGTAAAATTGCATTGATTGTATTCAGCTGTTTCGGCGCGATATTTATTGGTTTAGGGATTCTTCTTTTATTGGCTAATAACTGGAGCGAGTTGTCTCGTTCATCCCGCACTATTCTATCCATGACTCTATTACTGGCAGCTCAATTTTTGACTGGATGGACTCTTTTATATAAGAAAGATTCGATAGCCTGGAGAGAAAGCGCTTCGACTTTTTTAATGTTGAGTATTGGCATAACCATTTCGCTTATATGCCAAACGTACCATATCTCCGGCAATACAAGTGATTTTATCTTAACCTGGATGGTTCTTGGCATTCCCGTTGTTTACTTACTCGACGCCAGCCTTCCCATTCTTTTTTATCTGATAGGAATGATTATCTGGTCCATCGAAGTTCAATCCGCCTATGGTCATGCCATGCTGTTCTGGCCTTTATTTGCTCTCATTATCCCGCATTTTTGGAAATCAATTAAAAGAGATCCTCTCTCATTCCGATCCGTTCATCTTTCATGGGAAATATGCCTATGCCTGTGTATTGCCACAGGCATCGTCTTGGAGAAACGTCTACCGGGTCTTTGGATAATCGTATACGCAAGTTTATTTGTCGTCATGTTTTATATCGGACTCATTCGCTTCGACCATTCAAAAGGAATTCGATATCGACCGTTTCAAAATGTCGGATTGGGAGGAATTTACGTGCTTTCTTTGCTATTGAGTTATGATTGGCCTTGGAAAGAAATTGGCTGGCGCTATTTCCGATCCGGGAGTTTACATCATGGAACAGCGGCTATTTTGGATATAATTCTTGCCGTTGTTCTTTTCAGCTTGGTCATTTGTTATTTGGGAGACAGTGCGCGAAAAAAACAATTCTCAAACCTCTATATCGGTTTGGCGCCGGTTGTGGCGGTCATTGCTTATTTAATTGCCGGATTTAAAGATACGACCGTCTATTCTGTTCTATTGTTTAATGTCTATCTTTTTGTACTGGCGGTCGGTACGATCAAAATGGGCATCCAAAACAACCGGTTGGGCATCGTTAATTTGGGAATGCTTGTGATGTCTGCTTTAATCTTTGCGCGATTTTTTGACTCTTCCATCAGTTTTGCTGCTCGAGGACTGATCTTTATTATGATTGGCGCAGGATTTTTAACCGCGAATATTGTGCTCACAAGCCGCGGAAAATATGGAGAGCCGACATGAACAATAAGAAGTGGTTATTGGGATGCTTCCTCTGTCTCGCTCTGGTTCAACTCTTCGTCCCCGCATGGATTATCATTCAGCGAGAAATGACGCTTCGCAACGGACAACCGTTCCGTTTTCAAACAGATCCCATCAGCGTCAAAGATATTTTTGACAAACGATCCATTTCATTGCCAATCTCGCAGAATCCTGTTCCCAAACCGTCAAATATCCAACTGTTCCCAAATCAACTCGTATATGTACTTGTTGATAAAGACGATCAAGGATTCGCTCGAATAGAAAGCCTCAGCCTCCATAAACCGAAAGGCAATGATTTTTTTAAAGCTGAAGTAGATTATGTCAAAGGAAGGCAGGTTTATCTGAATTTACCGTTCGACCGCTATTATCTGGAAGAAAAACCTTTTCCCGCCGTTTCAGACGACTACCAGAAGAACGATAGAAAAGCCCCGCAAGAAGGGTCTGTTGTAGTGCGAATCGATAAGGGTCGGGCAGTGCTGGAAGAATTATATATTGAGGGAAAGCCTGTGCTGGAATTTCTTGAAAATTTCAAATAATTGACTCGGGATCGACTGTTCGGGGTGATGTTGTAGGGCATATAGGCGTTGTTGTCCATGCGATATTGTTCGATGGCCGTTGCAAGATTCTGCAAATCAGCTTCGACTTGCGCCGCTTTAGCCCGTACTTGCGCATTCAAAAAATTCGGAACTGCAACAACCGCCAGAATCTCGATGACGGCGACCACGATCAGGATTTCAATTCATATGAAGCCTCTCCGCATTATCATGCTCCCCTCTTCACTCTCTACGACGCATGACAGCAAATCTATATTCTCAAGTGAATGAAAAGTATTATTCAAAATTCTCTTAAAAATTGTCGTGAAATGCTGTTAAATACGTTCAGACATAACCTATCCATCCAGATCCTTAGGAGGCGTCCGATGCTTCATTCTCAATTCCATGTTAAATTTAGATTTCTGATCCTCAGTTTGTTCATGATCGGTTCATCCCAGACTGTTCTATCGCAAGAACTCGAAGGCTGCCCGATCTTCCCCGCCAACAATGTGTGGAATACCCGGATCGATCATTTGCCGGTCGACCCAAGATCCAGCGACTACGTTAATTCCATCGGCTCCGACATCGGATTGCATCCTGATTTCGGCAGCGGTTTGTGGAGAGGCGCCCCCAATGGCATCCCCTATACGATTGTGTCGGATCCCATCGAATTTGTCTCCGTTTCCTTTGACTATTCGGATGAAAGCGACATGGGGCCTTATCCGATACCTCCGGACGCGGCGATTGAAGGCGGCCCGGACTCAACCGGAGATCGACATATTATCATCGTTGATAAAAATACTTGCATGTTGTACGAACTCTTCGCTGCGTATCAAAATCCCGATGGAAGCTGGCGCGCCGGATCCGGAGCGATTTTCGATTTGCGTTCCAACAGCCTTCGCCCTGAAGGTTGGACATCGGCAGACGCCGCCGGCTTGCCGATTCTGCCCGGTCTCGCCCGATTTGAAGAAGCGGCTTCGGGAGAAATCCGACATGCTCTCCGATTTACGTGCGAGCAAACCAGGCAGGCTTATGTTTGGCCCGCCCGCCATTACGCTTCACGAAGTTCCGATCCGACTTTGCCTCCCATGGGGCAGCGTTTCCGTTTGAAATCATCGTTCGACACTTCCGGCTTCTCGTCTCAGTCGAAAGTAATCCTCAACGCATTGAAAGAATATGGAATGATTTTAGCCGATAATGGCGGGAATTGGTTTATCAGCGGGTGTCCCGATTCCGGTTGGGATAACGACCGCCTGGTTAATGAATTAAGAACTGTAAAAGGATCCGATTTTGAAGCCGTCGATATTTCCAGTCTGATTAAAAACCCAGATTCTGCGGAAATTTATCCTTTCACAGCCAATACGGCTGTTGAAAATCCGAAAACATATTAACTTAACTATTCTCGTGTTTCTAAAGGAATCCGGTTCTTTTCTTTGTCGATCTATCTTGGAAACCGCCGGCCATCCATCCTCCGTCTTTTTCAAGGATTTTAAGACAACCAAATCCAGATGCAAACGGAACAGACTCTAAAACATATTTTCCCTTCAATCAACAGGTGCAGGTCTATAATGATCTGGATAGTGCAACTCAACTTTGCCGCTCGTATTTATTTAATATGCAGGAACAAACGGATCTCGTCATCTGAATAAAATCAAAATGGAGTTTTGGATATGTTTTTAGGAAAAGATCTCCTGCTATCCCAAAAACATTTCCTCTGCACGATTTGCGGGGCGTTCATCGTCTTACAAATATTTTTGTCCATTGCTCAGGGTCAAGCTCTGTTTTCTCAATCCTCGCAAAGTGAATATTACCGAGAATTATATCTCCAAGGAGAATACCAGAAGGCGCTCGATCTACTCAACCAAGAGATGGAAGCGCGGCCCGAGTTGGCGGCGGTGAAAGCGTTTCGCTATATATTATGGCTGTCCGATCGCGCGAATATCTTGTTTGAATTAGGACGGATCGATGAGGCCGTCTCCGATTTGGAAATCGCAGTCGATCTGCATCCTGAGCCCGCTTTTATTCTGAGATTGGCGCGGTTGCATCAATACCGGGGGCGCATGGACGATTACAAGGCCATGCTTGAATTGGCGATCCAAAACAGCCGGATCCGCTGGTCCTTCCATTCTTATGAAGAAAACATACTGGCTTGGGCGCAAATCGCCGAACTTCGCGGCGAAAATCCCAAACAAATCTATTCTTCTATTTTTAAGAATTTAATGGAGCATGCGCCCAATTTCAGCGACGGCTTCTGCGGCGCGGGCGACCTTGCTTATCGGCGCGGCGCATACGATCTCGCGGATCAACACTATCGAAAAGCCATCGAACTCAACAGCGTGAACTTAAACGCTTTAGCCGGCTTAGTGGAAACATATTGGCAGTCGAACGATCCTCGCTTGGAAGAAGCATTGCAGCAACTGCTCCAAATCAATCCCCGGCATTTTCGCGCCAAAGCCGTCCAAGCCGAACTTTTACTTGACCGGGGAGAAGCCAACCAGGCGCTGGAATTGTTGGAAGAATCGTTCGCCGTCAATCCCAATCACTTGCGCCTTCGATCGTTACAGGCCGCCGCTTATTTCTTATTGGATGATCCTGAATCTCTCGAACAAACGCTGCAGAGAGTGTTGGATTTTAATCCTCACTTTTCGGACGCCTGCCATGTGCCGGGTCGAATCGCATCAAGGCATTATCGTTTTCGAGAGGGGATCGAATTCCAACGAAAAGCTCTAGAGATCAATCCGGATGACGTCAACGCCCGCGTACAGTATGGATTGGATTTATTGCGCATCGGGGAGGATGAAAAAGGACGGAGGGAATTAGAAACCGCCTTTGCGGCTGATCCGTATAATGTGACGGCGTTCAATTTGTTGAATCTTTTGGATGAGTTATTTACATTCGACCGAGTTCAACAAGGAATTTTTTCCTTGCGAACGCCCCAAGAAGAAGCGCTGGTGTGGAGCGACGAAGCTCTCGCATTGCTCGACGAAGCTTACGCCGTCTATTCCGAAAAATACGATATAGTCTTGGAAACGCCCATTCACATTCAGATATTCAACGATCATGACGACTTCATGGTGCGATCGATTGGACTGCCGGGCGCCGTTGAATTTATGGGGATTTGTTTCGGTCAATTGATAACGATGGATTCCCCGACGGCCCGCACTCATCTCTCCATGAATTGGAAATCCGTTTTATGGCATGAATTCGTTCATGTGATCACGCTGCAAAAAACAAACAATCGTATGCCGAGATGGATTTCTGAAGGGATTTCGGTTTATGAAGAAAAGCAAAAATCTCCCGCTTGGGGGCAGAAACTCAATCCCCGGTATAAACAACTCATCGATTTGGAGGAAATGCCCGGCATTACAGAGTTGGAATCTTATTTTGTCACCCCCAAAACACCATCCCATTTAATGTTCGGCTACTATTTATCGAGTGAATTCGTTGATTTCTACATCGCCCAATTTGGAAGCGGCGCATTATCGTCGGCTCTGGATAAGATGGGAAAGGGGGAAGACGCGGCCGCCGCCCTGGCAGAATCCGGCCGAATTTCATTAAACCAATTAAACCAGGCTTTCCGCGAGTTTATAAACGACCGCCTGTCCTTGCTTCAAAACTTGCCGCCCGTACAAAAATCGCAGAGCCTGTTGCAACAAATTTCCGACCCAGAAAAAAATCAAGACCAAGAAAATGCAGCATGGCTTGCTTCGTCTTCCCCTTTTACGGACGCCATGAAAGAGGGCGACCTTGCCATGCGCAAAAAAAGATGGGAGGACGCCGAGCGCCATTATGAGAACGCGTTTCGCTTGTTTCCCGACTACACCGGCGCTCATGCGCCCCTGCGGCAGCTGACGACTCTTTACGAACAAACGAAGCGCAGAAACAAATTGGCGGAAACCTTATGGAGGCGAGTCAATTGGGATTCTCTTGATTTCGAAGCCGGCCAGAGGCTGATTTCCTATCATCAAGAGGAAGAAGATTGGGATTCTACAGCCAAAGCGGCTCAATTCGCGTTGAGCATCGATCCGTTTCATCTCCCATCCCGCCAGGCGTTATTTGAAGCATACAAAGGATTGAACCAACTTCAGCAGGCGCTTCGAGAATCTGAAAAACTCATGGCGTTGGATTCCAGCCGCAAAATTGATTACCAATTAGAACGAATCCAAATCCTCCTTCGCCTAGATGACCTTCAACGCGCGAAAACAGAAACGCTGCTGCTGTTGGAAAAACATCCTCATCTCTGGAAAGCTCAAGAAATGTTATTGAAAATGGTAGAAAGTTAAAGGCGGGCTATGGTGATTCGCTCTCTTATACTCTCTTTGCTCTTCCTGGCAATTTTAATGCCGGAAACAGTTCACTCGCAATACCGCTGGCGGCGCGGCCGTGAATTCATCGAACCGGAGCGCGATATCTTTCCCGGCAATGGCTTTACATTTTGCCGCCTCCGCTATAACAGCAATCCCGGCGGCTGGCGCGGGCGCGGCGGAAGTTGGCTGACCGACTATCCCGATTCGGATCTGAATTTCTCACAGCGCTTATCAGAATTAACAACAATCCAAGTCAACCGCAGCGCCGGCGGCGCCATTCAACACGCCATCGTTGGATTGATGGAAGCTGATTTATTTAACTATCCCTTCCTCTATACACTGGAAGTCGAGGGTTTGTATTTCTCAGAAGCAGAATCCAAGAGACTTCGTTCGTACCTGTTGCGCGGCGGATTTCTTATGGTGGATGATTTTTGGGGATCAAACGCATGGGCTAATTTTGAATACGAAATCGGCAAAGCGCTTCCTCCGGAAGATTATCCGATCGTGGATATTCCCTTGGATCATGAAATTTTTCATATTGTATTTCAGGTAAATGAAGTTCCTCAAATACCGGGGATTGACTGGTGGTATCGCACGGGCATGACCGCAGAGCCGAGAGAAGGCAGCCAGGAACCGCATTGCCGCGGCATCTTTGATAAAAAAGGCCGGCTGATGGTTGTGATTTTACATAACACCGATCTTGGAGACGGTTGGGAGGAAGAGGCGAGAAATCCGATTTATTTTCGTGAATTTTCGGCTCGGAAAGCCTATCCGCTCGGGATTAATATCGTCGTTTACGCTATGACTCATTAATCTCCGGCAGAAGATGACCGTGACTCGATTTCGAGGAACGATCCAGAAAGGATTCCCATTGCAAACAAACGCCCCTTCTCCCCATTCTCAGCAAGAAGCCGACATTTTGGATAAGCTTCAGGACGGACGCGATAAAATGCTCAGCGAGATTCGCCGCGTGATCGTCGGTCAAGAAGAAGTGATCGAACAATTGTTGATCGTACTTTTCACAAGCAGCCATTGCCTGATCACCGGCGCGCCGGGTTTAGCCAAAACGCGATTGATTCGAACCTTATCACAAATTCTTGATCTGAAATTCAAGCGGATTCAATTCACGCCCGACCTGATGCCCTCCGACATCATTGGAACCGAAATCATCGATGAAGATCGAAGCAGCGGGCATCGAGAGATGCGCTTTATTCCCGGACCAATCTTCACGAACGTGCTGCTGGCTGATGAAATCAATCGAACGCCGCCGAAAACTCAAGCGGCTCTATTGGAAGCCATGGAAGAAAGGCAAGTCACCATTGCAGGCGAAATGCGTCCCTTGAAGCCGCCTTTTTTTGTTTTCGCCACCCAGAATCCCATCGAATTAGAAGGCACCTATCCGCTGCCGGAGGCTCAATTGGACCGGTTCATGTTTAATATATTGATTGATTATTTGAGTGAGGATGATGAATTGGAAGTCGTTTATCAAACCACATCCAACATTGATATAGAATTGAAGCCTGTCTTTAGCGGAAAAGAGATGGTCGAGTTTGCCCGCTTAGCGCGTTCGACGCCCATAGCGAAGCCCATCGCTCGATATGCCGTTCAACTGGCGCAATCCAGCCGCCCATCGCATCCACAGGCACCTGATTTTATCCATCGATGGATCAGTTGGGGGGCGGGAACGCGGGGATCGCAGAATCTCATCCTGGCCGCCAAAGCGCGCGCTCTGCTCCAAGGGCGCTGCCATGTTTCCGTTTTGGATATTCAAGCCGTCGCCGCCCCCGTACTTCGTCATCGAATCCTGACAAATTTCAGGGCGGAAGCCGATCGCGCATCGGTCGAAGCCATCATTGAAAAATTAATACAAGCCGTTCCGGTCCCAAAGTCCGGCTTGCAATAAAGACGTTCTGAAAGAAGTAATTTTCCAGAATGAGCAGCGATCTATTCCATATTGATCCTCAACAATTGGCGGCGATTACGGATTTGCAATTGCTGGCGCGGATTGTTGTGGAGGGATTCATGTCCGGCCTTCATGCCAGTCCTCATTTTGGAGCATCCGTCGAATTTGCCCAATATCGTCCCTATGTGCAGGGAGATGATCCCCGATTTGTGGATTGGTCTTTGTACGCACGGACGGATCGGCTTCACTCCAAACAATTTCAAGCGGAAACCAATCTGCGTTGCATGATTCTGCTGGATTGCAGCGCTTCGATGAGTTTTTCTTCGATGAAAGCGTCTAAATTCGATTACGCCCGGATGCTGAGCGCCTGTCTGGCCATGATGTTGTTTCGGCAAAAAGACGCTTTTGGCCTGCTCGCCTTTCATGAAGAGATCGAAGCCTATATTCCACCCCGAATGAATCAACAACATTTCAATCATATGCTGCTATCTTTGAACGACTTGGCGCCATCGCGAAAAACCAACTTTCCCGCCATCCTCCAAAAAGCGAATGACCTGATTCCCCATCGAGGCATGCTCATCATTATTTCCGACTTTTTGCATCCTTTCAAAGACATCATCGAGTTGATCACATTGCTTAGCGTACGTCATCGCGACGTCCTCATATTTTCCATTAGTGATCCGATGGAGGAGGATTTAAGCCTGAATCGTTCGGTCACGCTAATCGATTCGGAGACCAATAAAGAGGCGTATGTTGTTCCCGATTTCATCAGGAAAGAATATCAGGAAAATCGAAGACGTCATTTTTCACAAGTACGTGAAGAGTGTTTTTCATTGGAGATTGACTATGGCGAGTTCTTGACAACCGAACCTTTGGATCGGGGATTGTTTCAATTTCTTTCCAAGCGAAAGCAGATTTTACTCTCGCGCAGCGCGCATCGTACTCGAACGGGGGGAGGATCCTGATGAGCGCATCACTTTTGGCTCCGTTCATGATAAGCGGGATAGTCTTGGCGGCGGTTCCCTGGTTGATACATCGAATTCGCCGCCCCGAACGCGAAACGATGTTCTTTAGCAGTCTGATGTTTATTCCCGCCGCGGCTAGAAAACGCATCGAACGACAAAGTCTTCAGCATATTTTGTTAATGATGCTGCGAATGCTCGGTTTGATATTATTGGCCATCGCGTTTTCTCGCCCTTATTTCTTTTGGGAAGCGACGTCCTTGAACCAGACGGAAGGCGCTTCACACATAATCCTGATGGATGTTTCAGCCAGTATGAACGCCGGACATCGCATGGCCGACGCCAGGCGGGAAGCGCTTGCCATTTTAGATTCCATGCAGCCGATCGATCGGTGCGCACTTATCGTCTTTGATCGTAAGCCCGACATTCTCGTTCCCCTTCCCCAAAACGCCGGCGATCTCGCCTTGAATCGCAGCCGCATGCGTCAGAAAATCGCCTCGCTCGCTCCCGGGCATCTAACCACTTCTTATCTTTCCGCCCTGCAAAGCGCGCAAGAGATGCTGGCGGCCGATGATTCGGGAAATCAAGAACAACCGAGGCGGAAAATCATCCATCTCATCAGCGATTTTCAAAAAACAGGTTTATCCTCTTTTGAAAGACGTTGGGCCTTGTCTTCTCAAATCGATTTCAATCCAATCGCCGTGGGCGCTCCGCAAGACAATCATTTTTCCATCACGGATATAGGCGTCCCAAAAAAACTCACTAACCGCTTTCTGATCATGGCGCAAATCAAAAATACGCATCCATCCTCTCAGGATGAATCTCTCTGCCGAATTCGTCTTTTCCTCAATGGAGAAGAGAAAGAAAGCCGTGAAGTTTTCATGGCGGCCGGCCATTCTTCAAAGACATCATTCGCCATTGATATGCCGGAAGAAAAAAGTTTTTATGGATGGATCGAAGCGGCGCCCGATTCATTTCCTACGGACGATAAACGTTATTTCGCTTGGAACTCATCCTCTCCAAAACAAGTTTGGCTGGCGGCGGCGCAGCCCGGCGAAACGCCGCCTTGGCCTCCTTCCTTTTTTCTTAAAAGCGCCTTGCAGATCGATGGGAATCGCCAATGGATTGTGCATGAAAAATCCTTTGATGAATTAGAGCAGGCGTTGCCTGGCGCACCGCCGGATATTCTTATTTTATGCGGAATGAATACAATCAATCAAACTCAAATCAAGGCGGTGTTCAATTACTTGCGCCAAGGCGGAGGGGCGATGCTCCTGCTTGATGAACACGCCGCGCGTCCGCCTTTTTCCCTTGAGTTTTTACAACCATTAGGCTTACATGCCGAAGGATGGCGCTCCACCGATGCAAACACACCAACACGCGAAACATTTTCATGGATCGATTTTGAGCACCCTATTTTTTACTCGTTTCGAGGATCTGAATTCAATGACTTTACGTCCATCTTTTTTTCTCATTATCTAGTTCTTGAAGAGCCAAGTCCGCAAACCGCAGAGATGAATTTAAAGACAATCGCTCGCTTCGAAAATTCGAATCCGGCGATCATAATCCAAAAGCATGACAAAGGTCGGCTGCTGATTTGGGCTTTCACTCCCGATGTACGATATACGAATTTGCCAAAAAATTCTCGCTTCGTCCCATTGCTGTGGGTATCATTAAACCAACTAGCTGATCATGAGGAGAGGCAAGATTCCTATTTGGTTGGAGACATCCTGGATCCATCCATGCCGTCTTCAAATGAAAATGATCGTTGGCTGATTACGAGTTCCAATCCCCAAACAACCGCCGCCTTGCGTTCGGATTCGACGCCGGCAAAGTTCAGGCGAGCAAGCGAGCCGGGGTGGATTCAATGGAGGCGCGAATCCCATCCGGATGATTCGATAGTCTGCGCTGTGAATATCGATGCAAAAGAAGCCGATTTCAGCGCCATTCCCATAGAACAGTTTCGACAAAAATTTGCTGCGTCTTCACAGGATGAAATCCCTGGGCGCTCCGATGATTCCATCGTTGACAATCAACAAATCATCCATCATGAATGGGGGCGCATCTTACTCTTTTTCCTGCTGGTATTGCTGTTTGCAGAGACTCTCTATTCGGCTCGGTTGTCGAAAAAATCCCTGACGGCCGCTGCGAAGCAAGGAGTGGATTAAATGGCGCCCAATACGATTTTAATACCCAATTCGATCAAGGCAAAAATCAGTCAGGTTTACAATCAATATCAATGCGCTTTTCTTATGCGATGCTGGCTCCGATTTGGCGCCTTTTCGTTTGTTTTTATTGTGTTATTTACGCTCGTGCTGCTTTTTTGGGAGATTCATTCTTTTTCTCGTTGGTGGCCGATCATCATTTTTTTACTGATTGAAATCGCCGCTTTTGTCTTATTGGTTTTTCAACCGATGCGCCAACCGATCACCCGCGATCAGATCGCTTTGTATATTGAAGAAAATTATCCTGAACTGGAAAATCGCATCATCAGCGCCGTTTCGTTTGAATCGGAAAATATAGAAGGCTCTCCGGCTTGGATTCTGGATCGATTTTATCAAGACGTCGACATTCAAATGAAGCGCATCGCCTTTTCTAAAATCCTTGACGCCGATCGTCTTACTAAATTGCTTGTCATTTCGACATGCTTTTTATTGTTATGCGGCCTTACCCTGGCGCTGTTTCATCACCTTTGGCTTCCCGGTTTTTCTTGGATCCATTCGCAAAAAACTCTGCGGCCGCCGGTATACGAGTTCAAAGTAGAACCCGGCGACGTTTTCATCCGCGTAGGCGACAATCAAACCGTTTTTTGCACGGCATCCAGCCTTCCGGGCGCCGCGGTTCTTTCTTGGCGGATTGGCGGCCAAAGTTGGCAAAAAGCCGGCATGGATCAAAGTCCATCAGACGGCGTTTATTATTTCACACTGACGAATATTCAGAATGATATTCAGTACTATGTTCAAATGGATGCTTATCAATCGGAGACATACACGATTCACGCCTGGACTCCTCCGAAATTGAAATCGCTCGATGCGACTTACATCTACCCGGAATATTTACAAAAGCCCCCCGAAGCAAAATCAAATATCGACAGGATCATGGGAGTTGAAGGCGCCCGCATCGAGTTGACCGCCCGGGTGAATAAACCTTTAGAAAAGGCTGAATGGATTTTCAATTCGAGTGAAACCATCTTCATGCAGAAAAGCAGCGATTTATCCTGGACGGCATCGATGCAATTGCATCAAAACGACCTTTTTTCAATTGTATTGACCGATGAAGATGGAAAATCGAGCGAATATAATCCCAAATACGAAATTATTGTTCAAGAAGATCGCCCGCCTCAGATCACGCTGACATTTCCACGAAAAGATCTGGAGGCGACAGCATTGGATGAAATACCTATTGAATTTGAAATGACCGACGATTTCGGTTTGAAGGATTATGGAATTCAATACGAAGTCGCCGGTCAAGAAGCAGTATTCATTTCACTTCGCGATTCGGATCGCATGCAAAAAGAATCGTCGATAACAGAATCTTTTTTATGGCAGATGGAGGAACTGAATCTCGAAGCCGGCGATCTGATAACATGGGCCTTGAAAGCGCAGGATTACAAGCCCGATCGAAATGAGTTTGAAGAACTCAGCGATCCATTCTTCATTGAAATCCGCCCGTTCCGGCGCACTTATGAAAATGCGATCAGCAATGCCGGCGCCAATCAACGTCAAAATAGTGAAAATCAATCGAATCCGGAAGACTTAAGCCAAAAAGAAATCATCATCGCAACCTGGAACTTGCGAAGAGACGCTCCTGCTTTGAACGAAGACGAGTTTATGAAAAAACGCACTTTGATTATAGACGCTCAACAAGCGCTCGCCGCTCATTACGCCGAATCACAAAATCCCCCGCCAGAACAACTTCCGGTCTATCAAGATTTACTCGATGCGATGGAAGAAGCGGTCAAGCGCTTAGAAGCCGCCTCACAACAAAATCCCGCTCCTCCCTTAACCGGCGCTCTTGTTCAAGAACAAAAGGCCTACCGCCTCATTCTCAAATTGAAGCCCCAGCGTTCTCAAGTACAGCAGCAAATGGCCGGAAGCAGAAATGCCGGAGGATCGCAAAATCGGCCGGAAATTCAAGAATTAGATCTGGATCGCAAGCGGAATTATTACGAAGAGGAGCGGCGCTCTCAACAGCAGTTGGAACAATCGGACGAGGCATTAAACGATATCAAGGATATAGCCCGACGCCAAAAATCCATCAACGAAGAAATGTCACAAATGATAACAGAAATGCAAAAAGAACAGGCGATGGAAGAAAGAAAACGGCGACTTGAACGCCTGGAAGAACAAGAGCGCCAAAATATAAAGCGTTTGGATGAATTGGAAAGCCAACTGGCCATGAGCGGCAATCGCGATGAGCGCGTCGATGAAGCGATGCGCCGATTGGATGACATCCGCCGGCAGATGTCGAGAAGTATAGAACAGATTCAACAAGATCAATTGCAGGAAGCGCGAATTTCAGGAACGCGGGCCATCGATGCTCTCGGCGGCATGGAAGAGGCTTTCCGGCAAGACACTAGAGAAAATGCGGCCGAGCGCATGAAGGATTTGCAAGAAAAAATGAACGCTCTTATTTCTCAAGAAAAATCAATTCTCGAGAAAATCGAAGATATTCAAACAGAACAAAAAAAGCCATCACTCAAATTCGACGACAATTTGGATCAAGAAAAGCAGGCCTTGCAGGAATCAAAACAGCAATTGGCGGAAGAATTCCTCGATTCGATCGCCATGGCGAATGACATTGTCGAAAGGACGAAACACAGTCAAGCCTTATTCTCCCGCAAACTCGGCGATTGGATGCGGGAAACCAGCGCGCAAGGAATCTACGAAGATATAAGGAATGAAGAACGAACGCCCCTGATACGATATGGAATCTGGGACGACGCCGTGAAACGGGAAGAACGCATATTGGAGAAACTGCGGCAATCCGCCCAACATTTAGAGGAAGCGGCGCAGTCTCTGATCGGCAGCGACTTAGAGGGAATGCAACTGGCGCTAGACCAATTGCGCCGCCTGATCGATTCCGATGTAGATCCTTCTTCCGAAAATTCACCTCCCGCCCTATCTTCCCGATCCATCGCCAATGCGACGGATGATGCGCAAATACAGGTTTCGCCAAATGAGAGAAGCCGCGATGATTCTTTGCAATCTTCCAATTCCGGCAGTCTCTCATCCGGAGATTCTTCTCGCCGAGAAACGGCAGCGCCGCCTGAATCCGAAAATGCGGAGATCCAATCTCCAGAACAAAGCGGCGGCCGATCGGGAATGACCGGCGGCGGAATCCGGTCGCCTGAATCGATGCGACGCTTCATCGAATCTGATTATCCCGATTGGGCGGACTCGCTGCAAAACGCCGAACAACTTCTGCCGCGAGAAAATTCAAATCGAGAGCAGCTTGCTCGCATTCGAGAAGCCGCCGAGAGCATGCGCAGCGATTTCAAGCGAAATCGACAGCCCCCTCGATACGATATATTTTTGGAGACAGTTTCGAAGCCGTTAATCCAAACGGCGTTCAATTTGGAGCGCGAAATTCAAGCCATCTTATCGCAGGAAGAATATCTTTTGAATATCGAGGGCAAGGTCCCTGAACAGTATCGCCGGCAAGTCGCGGAATATTTTAAAAATCTCTCCGTCACAAGGACCGATCTCAAATGAAAATCGATCAATGGTTCTCATGGATCGCAGGCGATCAAATCAAACATCTTTCTGCGGTCCAATTTCAATTCAATACGCCATTGAACGTCTTCGTATGCCTGCTGATCGCCATGGGAGTCGCGTGTGCGGTTTTTCTCTATCAATGGGCTAAATTGTATAACCTATCCATTCCCATGAGGAGTTTATTGACGAGCCTTCGCGCCCTCGCCATTTTGCTCATTTTCATTTTATTCCTCGATCCTTGCTTCGTGGGCGATCTGCAGCGCTCCCGCAGCCAAACGATCGCTCTTTTGTTCGATGACACTCAAAGCATGCAAGTCTATAATGATCAGGGCGAAACTCGGGGCAGCCGCATGCAAAGAATCTACCGGCAAGAACGGAATCGATTCGAAGACATTCTCGAAAAAAAATATCGCCTCATGAAATATCGCTATGGGGAAATTCTCGAACCGCTGAATAATCCGTCGCAATTGCAATTTTCTCAGACGAGATCGGATATGATGCAAGCGATTCAGTCTTCTGCGATGGAATTGGAAGATTTTTCTTTGTCCGCCATTATTCTTTTCTCCGACGGCGTCCAGCAGACAGAGTCTCCCGCCGTCGACTTGACCCGACTCGATTTCCCGGCCGCTCCCATATTCACTGTCGGCGTGGGAGACGATTCCCCCTGGCATGACATCCAAATCAAGCGCTTATCCGTCAAGCGCGTTCCATTTGACAAAAGCCCCGTCACAGTCGATGCTGACATCGTTTCGTATGGATTGATAGATCAACAAATACAAGCCGCCGTCTTGCATGAAGGCTCTGCCGTCCAATCTCAAACATTCTCCATATCGCAGGAATCGCAAAACAGCCATGTGCATTTTGAATTTATCCCATCCCAAAAAGAATGGCTCGAATATGAATTGCGAGTCGGCTTTTTGGACGCCCAAGGCGCTGTGATGCAGAAAAATTCCATCCCCATCTCTCAAGAAGAACGAACTCCTCAAAATAATTCTCGATTTTTTGTTGTTGACAACACTCCTAAAGAATATCGCATCCTTTACTACAGCAGCCGCCCGAATTGGGAGCATCGATTTGTGCGGCGCGCTCTGCGGGAAGACGACGAACTTCAATTAGCCAGTCTTCTGCTTCTATCCAAAGCGCAGAAACAGTTTGTGTTCCGCGGATCGCATACGACGCTGACGAATCCCCTGTATGAAGGATTCGAAAATGATGAAGAGAAATACGGCCGATATGATGAACCTGTTTATCTCCGGCTCGGTCTCGGTGAATCTGAATTGGCGGAAGGATTTCCCCGCGAGAAGGAAGATCTGTTTTCGTTCGATTTATTGATTTTTGGCGACGTCGATTGGACCGATTTCAGCGAGCGGCAATTTACTTTGATTCGCGATTTCGTCGATCAACGAGGAGGCTCGCTGCTTCTTTTTGCGAATCGGGATGCGTTGGCGTCGGAAGCCTTTTTAAGCAGCCCCATCGCATCAATCCTTCCGGTTCTTCCCGCTGATTCATTCCATGAAGATGCATTGATCGACGATTTTTTCCAAGTGGAAGCTACGGCCGCCGGCGAGATAACCGGAGCATGGATGCTCCATCCCAATCCCGGAGAGAATCAATCGGAGTGGGGCCGGATTCCCAACCTGTACGGCTTAACTCTCTTTGACTTGATTCGGCCGGGCGCATCGATTTACGCGCGCGCCCAAAGTCGAAATCCTCGAATCGATGAACAGCCGTTTTTCATATCCCATCGATACGGGGATGGAAAATGCGCCGTCATCGCCGCCGGAGAAACATGGCCGTGGCGCATGCACAGCCCGGACGCATCCGAAATGCATGAGCACTTATGGCGGCAATGGATTCGCAGCTTAGTAGAGGATGTTTCCCGCCCAATTCGCTTTTTATCCAAACAAGATTCTTATACCATTCATACGCCGGCGACGCTGAAATACAACATCCGCGATGCACAGTATGAAAATCAGGAAGGCGCTCGCGTCTCTTTCACCGTCGAATCTCCTTCCCGGAAGCAATCGCAATATGGATTGGATGAATCCATTCATGAAACGGGGATCTATACGTGCGAATGGACTCCTACGGAAATTGGCAGATATTTATTCACTCTCACAATCTCCAATGAAGAAGGCGCCGAAGAAGCCTCTTGGACGCACGCACTCGAAGTAGAACAGAACTTGCAAGAATTTTCGAATGCGCAGTACAATCCTCAGTTTCTACAAACACTTTCCCGCCAAACCAACGGACGCTTCTTTCCTATAAACCAAATTTCCGGGATGCCCGATGTATTGCCATACAAAACCATTCAGGAAGCGATTCCATACAAAATCCACATTTGGCATAATCCATTTTTCTATATCGTATTCATCTTGATCGTTTCGATGGAATGGCTTCTTCGCCGAAAGCACGGGCATCCATGATGACATGCAATAAGGAATTGGATAACGATCATGAACTCATCGATTTTTCGTTTCGTAATCATAGTCGGATGCTTCCTGCACGCAAGTCAACCGTTTTCCTATGCGGAGCGATGCGCCGTCATTATCTGTGGAAGCGGAGGAGAAGATGCGTACCAGCGTAAATTCACGGAATGGGGAAGTCGATTGAAAACGATTCTTATCGATCGATGTCAAATATCACAAGACAACCTTTTTATGTTATACGATGACAGTGAAGCATCGGCCCACTCCATTTCTTCCCTGGAAAACATCAATGCCGTCTTCTCGAATTTGCACGATCATCTTACTGTCGATGATGAATTGTTTGTTTTTCTTATCGGTCATGGAAGCCATCTAAAGGACGTCTCCAAATTTCAAATCCCCGGATTAGACCTGACGGCGCAGCATCTTCATGAATTGCTGCAATCGATCCCTTCTTCAAGGCAAATAGTGATCAATGCTTCATCCAGCAGCGCAGGATTTATCAACGCGCTGAGCAATTCGAAGCGCATCATTTGCACCGCCACAAAAAGCGTGGAAGAAAAAAACGCTACGGAATTTTTTGAATACTTTCTTCAAGGCTTGGAGCAAAAATACGCCGACTCCGATCGCGATCAGCGCATCACCTTATTGGAGGCGTGCCGATATGGATCGATTCAAACAGAATCGTGGCATCAATCGCAGGGGATTCTTGCGACGGAACATGCATTGATTGATGGAAATGGAGATCGATTCGGCGAGCGTTTATCTGATTTAAACGCCGATTATTCACTCGAGGATCTCACGGAAAACGAAGATCTGTTTTTATCGCATCAGATCATTTTAATTGATGAATCGTTTCCCGATTCAGCGCCCCGACATTTGGTCCAAGAATATCTAGATCTTCTTCAAGAGATCAAAACGTTGATTCAAGAAAAAGAGAATTTTGAAGAACGGAATTATTATCAACAATTGGAAGTTTTGTTCATTCGCGCCGCCCAGGTCCACAAAAAAATCCGAAGCGCAGATCATCCATAAAACAAAAAATCTCTTCTAAACCCGGCGAGGATTCCATTCCAGAGACAACACGTAGTCACCTCTTTCTCGACGATCTTGGAGGCGATATCTTTTGTGCATCCTATCGCATTTTCGACGCCCCCAATCTCATTTTTCTTCCGCCGCGGCCGGAATCTGATCGCAGCCTTGCCAATCGCATTTTAATTGTTGATAATTTCAAGGAACATAGATCAATTTCTTCACGACAAATACATTTAAATAATCATTGATTGTATTGAAATGGAGAACGACGATTATTATCCGAATCATCTTTATCCTGATAATATTTGCATCCGGATTCTATCTTGTGAAATGGGAATTGTTCCCGATTCTTTATGGCAGTGCGTCTACATTAAAAATCGAAAACATGAGCGACTCGCTCGACGTGCGCGTCATCACTCAACCCGTCCGAATCACATCGAACGATATTGTTTTCGAAGCGATGGGATCGGGGAGGGCCAGACAATCCGTACAACTCTATCCCGCCGTTGCGGAAGAAGTGAACGAGATTTATTTCAAGGCGGGCGATAAAGTCCAGGAAGGAGCGGTGCTGGTTCAACTGGACGACAGAGAAGAACAATTGGCCGTTCGATTGGCGGAAGTGAAGCTCAAAGACGCACAGAGTCTTCTGCAGCGCTATCAACTGGCTGTGAAAGACGGCGCCGTACCGGAGAGCGACGTGGATTCCGCCAAGGCCGCCGTCGAAGTTGCAAAAGTCGCATTGGATCAAGCGAAGTTGTCGGTGGAAGAAAGAAAAATCCGGGCGCCGTTTAACGGCGTTCTCGGCATCCCCCGCGTGGATCCCGGCGAACGAGTCACACCGAATACGCTGATAGCGGGCATCGACGACCGGACGATCTTGCACGTCGACTTCGACGTCCCCGAAGCGCTGGCGGTCGAACTGAAAAAAGAAAACACGATTACCGCTCATACGCCCGCTTATCCAAATAGAACGTTCACGGGAAGGATTGAGGCGCTGGAGAGCCGCATCGATCCTCAAAAAAGAACCATCAAGACGCGCGCGAGCATCCAAAACGACGACGATTCGCTTCGACCCGGCATGTCGTTTATGACTCGTCTGGAAGTGAAAGGAGAAGAATATCCAACCGTTCCGGAAATTTCCATACAGTGGGGTCGGGACGGTTCTTTCATTTGGGTCGTTCGCGGCAGTCTTGCCAAGCGCATGCCGGTGCGCATTATCGCCAGAACGTCGGGAGACGTCTTGATCGAGAGCGAGGTCGACGATACGGATCAAGTCGTCGTCGAAGGTTTGCAGCGCCTGCAGCCCGACCTGCAAGTCATCGTAGCCAACACCCCTAAAGCCAGCGGTTCATCCGCTGTGGAACCGCAATCATGAACCGCGCGGCAGAATCGTTTACCGCCCTGGGAGTACGCCGGCCCGTCTTGGCGATCGTCATGAACTTATTGATCGTTCTCGCGGGCGTCGCCGCGTTTATGGGAGTTGACGTGCGCGAATTGCCCGACGTCGATACTCCCACCGTTTCCGTTCGGGCGACGTTCGAGGGCGCCTCGCCGGAGACAATGGATACTGAAGTGACGAGCATCCTTGAGGGCGCCGTCGCCCGCGTACCGGGAGTCAAAACAATTCGCGCATCCAGCGAAGAAAATTACTGCCGAATTTTCATCGAGTTTCAACCGCAGATTGACATTGACGTGGCCGCTAACGACGTGCGCGAAGCCATCAATCGGCGAATGCGCGACCTGCCCGACGACATCGAAGATTTTTTCATCATGAAGGGAAATTTCGACGACGATTCGGTTTGCGAACTCTCGGTTTACAGCGACACGCTGTCGAAAGAAGAATTGGCCAAACGCGTCGAGAAAGACATCTCCCCTCATTTCCTTTCCATACCAGGAGTCGCCGATGTGGAAATGTCGGGGGATCAACAACGCGTGCTGCGCGTCCTCCTTGATCCCGCGCGGATGGCGGGATTGCGGGTTTCAGCGGGCGAAGTGATCGACGCATTGCGCGACGCGCGGCTCGACGTGCCCGCCGGAAGCTACGAATCGGAAGATCAGGAACTCATCGTTCGAGCGGAAGCTACTGTTATTCAGCCCAAGCGCGTTGAAGAGATTTACATCCGCGATAACGTTCGCATCGGCGACGTCGGCGTCGTATTCTTCGGGCCGGAGGAAGCGGAAGATTATTCCATGCTGAATGGTCGAGTCGTAATCGGCATGGGCGTCATCCGCCAATCGGGATCGAATACCATCGCGATTTCGTCCGCGGTCGATCGCAAAATCGAAGAGATTAACCAACGCGACAACGAATTTCATTTATCCAAAACATCGGATAACGCCATCTTCATCAAAGGCGCGCTCAAAGAAGTTTTATTTTCATTGGCTTTCGCCGTATTGATCGTGTTGGTCGTGATCGCTGTCTTTTTAGGCCGGTGGCGAACGACCTTCATTCCGGCGGTGACCATACCGGTGTCAATTATCGGGACGGTGGCGGCCGTCTGGTTAATGGGATTTTCCATCAATCTTCTCACCTTATTAGCGTTGGTTCTGGCAACCGGATTAATCGTGGACGACGCCATAGTCGTCCTGGAGAATATCCAGCGCCGCCATCATCTGGGATTGGATAAAATGGCCGCAGCCGTTCTTGGATCCAATCAGGTATTCTTCGCCGTCATTGCAACCACTCTCACCCTGGTCTCTGTATTTTTACCCATTTCCTTTCTCCCGAGTCAAACCGGCATCCTGTTCCGCGAGTTCGGTTTGGTGCTGGCGGTTGCAGTCTGCATTAGTTCGTTCGTCGCGTTGACGTTATGCCCCATGATGGCCTCCCGTCTGCCCGATGCATCCCAAAAGGGATTTGTTATGAGCGGCGTATTCGCCTTCCTTTCCTGGATCGGGCAAGGCTTGAGTTATCTCTATTTCCAATCGCTGCGCCTGCTTCTGCATTACCGATATCTATCGTTGATTCTTGCAGTGATCCTTGCGGGCTACGGCGTGGTGTACTTCTTGGACATCAAGCAGGAACTCATTCCCCAGGAAGACCGAGGAGTCATCTATGTGATGGCGACCGGTCCGGACGGGGCTTCACTGAACTACTCGGACCGGCAAGCGGCGAAAATCGAAGAG
>JAFGTC010000057.1 GCA_016934335.1 Candidatus Omnitrophota bacterium
CGAAACCACCAGCGCCGTGCCGGGCAGAGTGACGGCGGGCGCTTGGAAGCATAAGGACTTCCCCCCGCCGGTCGGCAGCACGACGATGGAGTCGCGGCCTCGGCGGATGCAATCCATGGCCTCTTTCTGCAGCGGGCGGAATTCGTCGTATCCCCAATATTTTTTTAAAGCGGCCTGGATGTCTTTCATGGGATTTTTTCGGCAATGGCTTGAAAACAGGGCTCCAAATCGTCGTAGCGAAGATCGGCGGCGCCGTCCAGCGGCGTTTGGCCGTCGTTGATAATGATCATCTTCCCGCCGTTTTCGAGCGTATAGAGGGGGATGGAAGCCGCCGGCTGCACCACAAGCGACGATCCCAGAACCAGCATCAAATCGGCGCGGCCGGCTTCTTGAACCGCGAGAGAAAGCGCCTTGTCGGGAAGCCTTTCGCCGAAAAAGGTGATGTCCGGTTTGATGACTCCCCGGCAGGATTCGCAGTGGGGGATCCGGTCGTCGTTGACGATGCGGCTGATCCATTCGAACTCATATTTTTTGCCGCAGCGCAGGCAGCGGTGAATCATGGGCGAACCGTGCACTTCGATCACATGGCGGGAGCCCGCCTTCTGATGCAGCAGGTCGATATTTTGCGTAATGACCGCCTTCACCTGCCCCTGCTCTTCCAGCCGGGCGCATTCGCGGTGAATGATGTTCGGATTCTTGGTGTGGAGGTTATAGATAAAATTTTTGCTATAGCGATAGTAGTAGTAAGGATCCCGAAGAAAATAGTCGATGTCGAAAATCTTCTCGGCGTCGTAATCCTTATAAATGCCGTTTTTTCCGCGAAAATCGCGGATGCCGGAAAGCGTCGAAACGCCCGCTCCCGTAAAAACAACGATATATTTTGATTGGTTGATGAGAGATATCAGTTTTTCCATTTTGATTCCTGCAGGTTGATCAAGTTCATCATCTTACATCAGGATCGCCTTGCATAGAGGGGGCGGGGCGATGAGAAAGAGTCGCAGGGCGGGAAATGGGTAAATAGGGCGCTCTTATTTTTTTTTCTTCTTTTTTTTCTTCTTTTTGTCTTTTCCGCCGCATCGTCCCGTGCAGCGGCCTTTCGAGTCGCAATGGCTGCATTTGCTCATATCGCATTTCTCTTACAAAGTATTTTTGATGACGCAGATGTTGTTCCAACCTGGTGTTCTCGCTGCGTATGGATTATATCCATGGATCCAAAAAAATCGAGAAAAAATGCGGTATTTGCCCGAATATTCATCGTGAAAGCGATCCAGACTGCATTCCTTTCCGCATCATTTTTATCACGTCATAATGTCTATATCAAGAAAGAGAAGTTTAGGTTATTATGGAAAGAACTTTGGAAGCTTGCCTTGGAAAGAGGAGTGATTATGTTTTTGAATCTGTTCGATTCGAAAATGATCTTTTTATCTAAAAGCGTTTTGACAAGAATTTGGGTTTTATTAGTTGTTTTCGCAATGGGGATCGCAGAATCTCAGGCGGCCGGCGAACGCGTCGTCCCGTTGAACGGCGCCTGGCGGTTTGCGCTGGACGCAGGGGATGCGGGGCTGAAAGAAAAATGGTTTGAAACGAATTTTGACCGGGAGGCCTGGCGGATCGTTCAAGTCCCCCACACGTGGCAGGTCGAGCCTGAGAATACGGATTATTATGGCGTTGCGTGGTATGCGCGCACGGTTCAAGCCGACCCCGGCTGGCGAGGGGAGTCCATCCGGCTGGAATTTGACGCCGTTTATCGCGATGCGTGGATCTGGGTGAACGGCAAACCGGCCGGCGAGCACCTCGGCAGCGGGTGGACGCCCTTTGGATTTTCCATCGAAAAACTGTGGAGGCCCGGCGAGGAAAATCACATTGCCGTTCGGGTGGATAACCGGTTTTCTGAAAAAGCCCTCCCTTATCTGCGATCGTCGGATTGGGCGGCGGACGGGGGAATCATTCGCCGCGCGCGCCTGCGCCTGCTGCCAGCGGCTCACATCGATCGAATTCACGCACACGCCTTCCCTAAAATTTCAAGTTCGACGGCCGAGTGGGAAGCCTCCGTGCATGCGGTCATCCCCGTGGGAGGGAGCGCTGCGTGTTCCATCGAAGCGCGTTTGCTCGATCCTGACGGCCGCCTGGCCTCGTCCATCGTCCAACCGGCCGTGGAAGCGAATCCCGGCCGAATCGAGGCGCAATTGTCGGGCGTGATCGCCAACCCCCAACTATGGCATTTCGATTATCCTCATTTATATCGATTGTCGGTTCGATTGAAGCAGGGGGAGAATATTATCCATGAAAAAGAGGCGTCATTCGGCGTCCGCTCGGTGGAGTTAAAGGACGGCTACGTTTTTTTGAACGGCGAACCGATGCGCTTGATGGGCGTCGAATGGATGCCGGGCAGCGATCCGCGGTACGGCATGGCCGAATCGCCGGACTTCATGCGCGGCGTGTTGCGCGACATGAAGCGTCTGAACTGCCTCTTGACGCGATTCCATTGGCAGCAGGACGACGCCGTGTTTGAATTTTGCGACCGGGAAGGGATTCTAGTTCAGGAGGAAGTCCCCGCATGGGGGCCGAAAACCATGGAAGGGGAGTTCGAGGAGATCCAAGAAATCCACACCCGCGAAATGATGGACGCCCACTACAACCATCCCTCCATTTTCGCCTGGGGATTATGCAACGAGATCGGCGGGCAAAGCGAAGCGGCCCACAAGTTCATCGCCAAGGGAAAAGAGCTCGCCCGCCGGCATGATCAACATCGCCCGCTTACTTACGCCTCCAATTCGCTGCAGTCCAACCATGACCAGGACGCCTCCAAACAAATGGACTTTATTGAATGGAACGATTATTACGAATCCTGGTATGGCGGATCAGTGCAGGATGTCGAAGCCAATCTTGAAAAAATCGCCGAAGCGTATCCCGGCCAATCGCTGGTGATTTCCGAATACGGGCTCTGCGAATGCAATCCCAAAAATCCCACCAGCGACGAGCGGCGGATCGAAATCCTGAAAACGCATACGGAGGCGTATCGCAATGCGCCCAACGTGGCGGGCGCCATCTTTTTCGATTACAACGATTATCGGACTCATATCGGCGACAAGGGGCAGGGATCGTTCCAGCAGCGCGTGCACGGCGTTGTCGATCTTCTGGGCAGGCGCAAACCGTCCTGGGAGGCGCTGCGCCGGGAATCGTCGCCCATTCGAGCCATGAAGATCAACGAACCGGTGATCGCGGACGCTTCAACGCAGGCCTCCGTCGAAATCGTAACGCGCTCCCTGGAAAACGATCTTCCCGCCTATACCCTGCGCGGCTATCTGCTGACATGGATCGCTTACAACGATCAGAATTTGCCGATCGGGACCGGCAAGCGAATCCTTCCGGATCTGGAGCCGGGCAGCATTCATAAATCCGACGTTGCCTGGCCGACCGGCGATTCCTTGTCTCGAGTCTGGGTGGAAGTCTTCCGGCCCACGGGCTATTCCGTGCTGGATGCGGAATGGCGCGCCTCCGAATAGATGCTGCGCGCATTGAAAAATAAAATGGCGGACGCCTTTTTCACGTTTCTTTTTTCATCCGCCTTTATAAAAAGAGGAAAAGGGGAATATTATAGGGAGAAATAAAATCGATTCACTGGTTTGAGACGTCTGTGTTTGGCTTCTGATGCAAATTGTTTGAGTATGTTGTTTTGAACCTTAAACCTATGAATCGTCAACCATTCATTGCCCGCCTTCCGGTTTGTTAGTTTGCCCCGGTTTTTCATCAAAAATCCGGGGCGGAGATGGAATTTGATTCATCAAACCGGTTGAGGGAAAGAAACCTTAAGGAGGGTAGAGCGATGAAAGTAAATATCACCAGCCGCGGACATGATTTGACCGATTTTTTGCAGGACTATATCGAAAAGCGCATCGGCCGCTTGGAAAAGTATATTCACGGCGACGGCCAAGTGAACGTGGTTCTCGAACGCGACGCCTCCGGCCAGGTCGTGGAAATGAATGTTCATGCGCTGCACAAAATTTTGTGCGCCAAAGAACGAGGCGAACACGTCCGCGACTGCATCGACAAAACCGTCAGCAAAGTGGAAGCGCAGCTTCGTAAACATAAAGAAAAATTGATAGAAAGAAGGCCTTAACATTATGCATCCTTTGGAACGTATTCTGACCACGGCGAAATCCAATCCTCTCCGAATCGTGCTGCCGGAGGCTTTGGATGAACGAATGCTCGAAGCCGCCCGCCGCGCGGCGGACGAACAAATCGCCCGCGTGCAGCTGCTTGGCGACCGGAGCAAAATCGAACAAGCGGCGGCCGCCAAGAATGCATCCCTGGATGGCATTGAAATCGTCGATCTCCCCTCCCATCCCAAAAAAGAAGAATGGGCCGGGTATTTTGCAGAAAAACGCAAGAAGAAAGGAATGACAGTCGAACAGGCTCGCGAAGTCCTTTCCGATCCCCTGTTCTATGGCGCCATGATGGTCCATCAGGGCGAGTCGGACGGCATGGTGGCCGGCGCCGTGAATACGACGAGCAACGTAATCCGCTCGGCGCTGCAGATCATCGGCGTTCAGCAGGGCATCAAAACCGCTTCGTCCTGCTTTATGATGATCGTGCCGGAATGCGAGTACGGCGCGGACGGAGCGTTCATGTACGGCGATTGCGGCGTTATGCCCGATCCCAATCCCGAACAATTGGCCGATATCGCTTTTGCGACCGCGCAATCCGCTAAAAACCTGATCGGCGTCGAACCGGTCGTAGCCATGCTGGCGTTCTCCACCTATGGAAGCGCATCCCATCCGATTGTCGATAAAGTGATCGAAGCGACCAAGATCGCTAAAGAACGCTATCCCCAGTTGAAAATCGACGGCGAATTGCAGGGCGACGCCGCCGTCGTCGAAGCGATCGGCGCCAAAAAAGCGCCCGGCAGCCCCGTGGCCGGTAAAGCCAATACACTGATTTTCCCCGATCTCAATGCAGGCAACATCTGCTATAAACTTACAGAGCGCTTAGCCAAAGCCGAAGCGTACGGGCCGCTCTTGCAGGGATTCGCCCTGCCGGTCAACGATCTCTCGCGCGGATGCAGCGCTCATGATATATTCAACACCATCGCGATCACCTGCGTTCAGGCGCAGGCCGCTCAGGCGAATCCGGCGTGAGGGGAGTTCGCGCTCGGAGGAGTCGTTTACGCATCATCTTGTAAGCAGACCAACACGGAAAGGGATCGTTTGTTATGAAAGTCCTTGTTTTAAATTGCGGCAGTTCGTCAGTGAAATTCCAATTGATCGAGACGGAAAGCGAAACCGCTCTGATCCGCGGCCTCGTGGAAAAAATTGGATCGTCGGCGGGCATCATCTCCTTTCGCGCGGAGGGGAATCGCGATTTTCGGGAAGTGCGCGAAGTGGTCGATCATGAAGAGGCCGTCAGTCTTGTGTTTTCCATTCTCACGCATCCCGAACAGGGAGTTCTCAAGTCTCTTTCCGAGATCAGCGCCGTCGGCCATCGCGTCGTTCATGGCGGTCAGTCGTTCTCCGAATCGGTGGGGATTACGGACCGAGTCTACCGGGAAATCGCGTATTGCAGCAAATTCGCTCCCCTGCACAATCCCTCCAACCTGAAGGGCATCGACGGCGTAAAAAAGAAGCTGCCCTCCATGTTTCAGGTGGCGGTCTTCGACACGGCGTTTCACCAGAAAATGACTCCCAAAGCGTTTCTCTACGGCCTCCCCTATGCGCTGTATGAAAAACACGGCATCCGGAAATACGGATTTCACGGCACCTCTCATCGCTACGTCGCAAACCGGGCGGCGGAGATTATCGGCCGGCCTTTAAACGAGTTGAAAATTGTGACCTGCCATCTCGGCAACGGCTCCAGCATCTCCGCTGTGAAGGACGGCATTTCCATCGATACCTCCATGGGATTCACGCCCTTGGAAGGCTTGATTATGGGAACCCGCTGCGGCGATATCGATCCGGCGATTATTCCCTATCTGATGGAAGTCGAAAATCTGTCGCCCAAGCAGATCGATTCGTTGATGAACAAGTCGAGCGGCCTATTGGGATTGACGGAAACCTCCAACGATATGCGCGAAATCGAGGAGGAAGCCTCCCAAGGCAGCAAGCGCCACCGTCTCGCCCTCGAAATGACCGCCTACCGGATCAAAAAATATATCGGCTCGTACGCCGCCGCCCTGGGCGGTTTGGATGCAGTCGTCTTCACCGGCGGCATCGGGGAGAATTCCCGGACGATCCGCAAGATGGTTCTGGAGGACATGGACTTTTTAGGCATCGTTTTCGACGATCAGAAAAACAAGGATAACGAAGAGAACATCAGCAACGGGCCTGTGAAAGCCTTGATTATCCCCACCAATGAAGAACTGGCCATCGCGCGCGATACGGCGGCCTTGTATGAAGCCATGAGCGCGAAGCCGGAAGGGACGGAGACGGAAGCCAAAGTGTTGAGCGAGGAAGATAAACGGAAATTGGTGCTGATCTGGGCCAACAACCCCAAGATCAACCAACTGGAATTGGTAACGCTGTTTAATCAAGAAACCGGCAGAAATTTTTCGGTCGAGGCTTTGGAGGCGGAGTTGAAGACGCTGGGATTGAGCGCGGCGTCGACTCCCTCCTCCAGCGGCTGAGCGGCCCGCCGCCGAATCGCCTGTTTGCATGGAAACGATCCCATGAGGCGGCGCATCGACCCGCGCGCCCGGTTTTTGACTTGATTATCATGCCTTCTTAAAGGAGAAACAGATAGTGAAGACTCTCAACAAAGAATCGAGCGGGTGGCTGCTGGCGCGGGTTTGGTTGACGGCGTTGGAAGAAACCGCCCGCGATTTTCATGGGACTTACCCCAAACCCTTCTGCGCGCGCGCCTACGAACACGCCACCAGCGCGTGGCTGCGGATCCTGCAGGACGAATACGGCTTCGAAGTCACCAAAAGCCGCTCCATCAAAGAAGCCATCGAGAAATACATTGACATCGGCGTTCGAGGGGGGCTGTTCAAAGATCCCAGCTCCTTTCAACTGCAGGAAGTCAATCCCAATAAAGTCATCATCTCCATCCTGGATTGCCCATATTACGAAAGTTGCAAAGACGCACTCAATGAAGGGTTTGCTCACCGCGATCTGACGTGCGCACGCGTCGGCTGCTTCGCGGCCGCCGTCAAAATCCTGGCGGACATCCCCTGCACTTATGAAGTCGAGGATGTCGGCGACGAAGAAGGATGCCGCGGAGTCATTGAACGCGCGTAATCGGAATGGGGAGGCGCCTCGTTATGAAAACTCCGGAGCCGTTGATTCAGACTTTGTATTCTTCGCCGAATTGGAGAGAGCGTCGTGAAGCCGCTTTGGCGCTGGGGCGTCATAAAACCCACGACGCCAAACTGGCGTTGATCGACGCCCTGAACGATCAGGATGAAGACGTCATCCAGGCCGCCCTTCTCGCTCTTGGAAATGTGGGCGACGAAGAGGCTGTGGATCACATGCTTCTGCCGCGCTTTTTGAATCATCCCAATTTTCAAATTCGCTGGGCGACGTTGAAAACCATCGGGCGCATCGGGCAGTTTTGCCGCATCCCCGACATCGCCGACATGACGAACGACAGCGAATGGATTGTCCGCAATGAAGCGCTCAAACTGATCCGCAAGCAGACCGAATCGATCTTGGAGCATTGTTCGCCGGAATCGGCTCGGCGCTTGACCAGTCTGCTGGTCGACAGCAACGAAGAGTTGCACGCCGTGATTGTGGATGCTCTGCAGCGAGTCGGACCCAATCTGCGGCCCTTTCTCCGGGACGTGTTGAAAACAGGCGGCAATCGCGCCAAAAAAGCCCTGGCGCTGATTCTGGGGCAGCTGCAAGACCGCGAATCGGTTCCCCTGCTGCTTGATCTCCTCCAGTCGCCTGAAAAAGAAATTCGCAAAAACGCCGTCGAAGCTCTTGGTCGCATTGGGGACGAATCCTCCCTGCCGGGGCTGATTGAAATGTTTGGCGATCCCAATCGCGACATTCAGATCTGCGCCGCCTCGGCCATCGCCAAAATCGGCCTGGCCGCCGTTCCGGCTTTGCATGAAAAACTTCATTACTCATCGCGTAAAACCATTCATCGAAATGTCCTGTATACCTTGGCGTTGATCCGCGATCCCTCTTCGATCCCTTACCTGATCGAGCATTTGGGTAGCACCTACTTCATCGTGCGGCGCTCGGCCATCAATGGATTGGTCCATTACGGCCCCATGGCGATCGAAGGCCTGCGGAATGTGATTCGCAATGTCAAACTTCCCATGGTGGATGATCTGCTGGATCAGGCGGAGAAGGGAGAAACGATCAACATTCGCGTTCGCGCCATCCGCGCTCTGGGCGCGTTGGCCGATCATCGCGCCGTCCATCTTCTCAAGCGGCTGGCCGCCAGCAAAGAGCCCGCCATCCAAATATCGTCTCTCGAATCGCTGGCGCAGGTCGGATGCTCATGCTGGCAGCGATGCGGCGCCATGGCCGTGTTTCGCGAATTGCGCATCGCGCCGGATGTGGAGCTGATCATCGAACAATTGGACGACGATTCGGAAAATGTCCGCCTGCGCGCCATCCAGGTTTTGGCTCGAGGCGGAAAGCGAGAGGCTCTTCCCGCTCTCCTGCGCGCCGTCGCCGATGATCCGAATGAAAACCTTCGCTATGAAGCGCTGCGGGCGGCGGATGAACTGGCGCCCGCCGATCCCTCCGTGCTGGAGACCGCTCGGAATGCGCTGAACAGCCCCTCTTCTTCCTATTACCTTCTTGCGGAAGCGGCCCGCGTCTTGGGACGCACGCCCGAAGAGCGCAATATTCCACCGTTGATTGACTGTTTGAAAAACATCAGTTGGAAAGTGCGCCGCAACGCCGCCCTGGCCTTGGGCAATATGGGCGTAATGGCTTTGCCGGCTCTGATCGAACGCTTGTCCAGCCCCGATGAACTGGAATTGGAATCGGTCGTCCGCGCGATTGGAAACGTCGGCGCCCTGAGCGCCGTCTCCGTCCTGGAAGAATTATTAGCCAAGCATTCCGAAGATTCGCTGGCTTATTGCGCGGCGCGAAAAGCTATCCTGGATATCCGGGGGAAAGCGGCGTAGCGCCTGCACGGGAGGAGGCGGGGATTGTTCGACAAAAAAGAATCGCGCTACTTTCATCTTCCGCGCGTTCCGGCGTTTCTGATTCTTGCCGCCGCGGGATGTTTAATGGTTTATGGTCTCTTAAGCATTCAGTATATTAACGAAGAGAAAGAGAAAGTCGGGGGGGGAAGCGACCTCGAATTGTATGAAACAATCGTCGAACGCATTCATGCCGGCGAACCGTATTATGAAGCGGCGGGCGGCGAACTGCGCCGGCGCGGCTACGCCACCGTCCCCTTTTTTAACTGGCGTCTGCCGACGCTCGCCAGCTTTTTGGGATATTTGCCGGATGTGAACATAGCCTACGCGCTTATGATGGCCTTCGGGTTGGCCGGCATCGTCTTGTGGGAAAAATACTGGGTGGATCAGGAGGGGCTGCTGAGAGCCATTTTGGGAGGATTGATCCTTCTTCCCTCCTGCGGTTTTTTCTTTATCAAATCCGCCGTCTTCTTTCATGAGACCTGGGCGGGCGTTCTGATCTTTGTCTCGCTGGGAGCATACGCTCAGAAAAAATATCATCTTTGCGCTGGGAGCGCGGCCGCCGCCGTGATGGTTCGCGAACTGGCGTTATTTTATCTGCTGATGTTGATCGTTTTTTTGACCTGGAGAAAACTGTATCGCCCGGCGCTCGTGGGCGCGGCGGGCGCGGCTGCTTTTTTGATTTATATTTGGATCCATTCTCAGATCGTGGCGTCATTGATCACGGAAGAAGCACTGTCTAAAAGTTGGGTGCGCTTCAACGGCTGGCCTTTTGTGTTGACGACCGCCCGGCCGAACGGCTGGCTGATTCTCCTGCCGCATTCCGTCGCGGCGATTTTGATTCCCTTGTCGGTCTTGGGCTTGATTGGGTGGAAGTCGCAATTCGGCGCTCTCGTTGCGGCGGCGCTGTTGACTTACATGGCCTTCTTTTCGATCGCCGGCCAGTACAACAACGAGTATTGGGGCGTTATGTATATCTCGATCATTCTGACGGGTCTTCTTTACGCGCCTCGCTCGATCATGGATTTACTACATGCTCTGCGTCCCCGGCGCATTGCATCGGATCTCTAAGTAAGCACGTTCCCTGTCTCGCCCGAAACGTTTACCATAATGCAAATTACATAAGCGAGGATCCAAAATGAAAGTACGAATTGGCTACGGATTCGATTTGCATCGATGGGCGGAAAATCGGCGTCTGGTTCTGGGCGGCGTTGAGATTCCTCATGAGATGGGTTTGTTGGGGCATTCGGACGCCGACGCCTTGACCCACGCCGTCATCGACGCCTTGCTGGGCGCGCTGGCGATGGGGGATATCGGACAGCACTTCCCCGATACGGATCCCCGCTTCAAGGATGCGGACAGCATCGAATTATTGAAAACAACCATGATCTTGATTCGAGACGCCGGATATCGCGTCGGCAATGTGGACTGCACCATCGTGGCCGACGCGCCCAAAATGGCGCCGCACATCCGGCGAATTCGCCGCACCCTGGCGGAGCCGCTGGGAGCGTCGGAGGATCAAGTCAGCGTCAAAGCCACCCGCACGGAAGGCGTGATTTTTCAACCGGAGGACGGCCTCTTGGCGATGGCCTGCGTTCTTTTGGAGGGGTGATCTCGGCGATTTCTGCATAAAATTTTCGCTAAAAAGTTACTGCATAAAAAAGTTGACGATTGAATTCATCATCGATATGTCTTTTTAATGTCTTGTCTTTCATCGCTCAGAACACAAAATTTCTTTTTGTTTTATAATATTTATGGCATCTCTCGCATAGAAGCCAAATCCCCATAAATTTTTATTTATGCAAATAGCGTATATTTCTGCGCTTCTCCCCAAAACTTTTTGACCGTTCGAACGTTAGGATTAGATGAAGCCAAACGCGCCGAGGAGCGAAAGAATAGAAGACGAAAAGAAGCATTAAAAAAAACGAAAACGCGAAGTGGAGCGCAAAATGCGTCAGCCATTTCGTTCTCCTTTTCTCCTGTTGGGATGAGCCAGGAAAGAGTATCCCCCCTTCTTCTCTACTCATCCTTTTTTTGCGCCGCTCTCCAGCCTTGACGATTCCGTTCACCTGTGTACCTTTTCATGCCGGTGATATGATATAGAGCGTCAAAACACAACAGGAACCAATCGAAGGAGAATCAGGTAGATGCGAAAATTGATAATTGCAGGCAACTGGAAAATGAATGCGGGCGCGGCGGAAGA
>JAFGTC010000058.1 GCA_016934335.1 Candidatus Omnitrophota bacterium
ATTATTTCCGGTTTGATGGAAACGAAACGTTTCCATTGAACAAGGATTGGAGGGAAGGGCCGCAGGACGGCGCGACTTATTGGTTCCGGATCTTCGTCTTGAAAAAGGAGGGGGGGAGCGTTCGGATGGACGCCGGCCCGGTGACGTTTCAGTTGAAGTGAATCAAGTGATCTCAGCGGCGCCGGGCAGGCCGTCCGGCGCCGAGGCGAATAGGCGGGCTGTGCGAAAAGCGCAGCCCGTTTGCCATAAGTGCACAAAGCCTGCGTAATCTTGAGATGTTTTTTTTGGGATTATAATCCGATTCAGACATGATATGCAGTGTGATTGCAGGTTCACGCTTTTGAGAATCCTATGCCGCTGCTAGACAATACCGTTCGGTGGAGAAACTATCCTCGCGAAGAAATAGTATACCAATCCAAAAATACAATAAATTATTTGATTATTTTGATGGAAAGAATAATATATTGTATGATTTACTCCGTTGAGTGAAAGGATTTGAAAATGGATCTGAAATCACGAAACGCATTTACATTGATAGAACTATTGATTGTTGTTGCAATTATCGGGATTTTAGCAGCGATTGCTGTTCCAAATTTCCTCAACGCACAAACCAGAGCTCGAATTGCACGAACTAACGGTGATTTACAGGCGTTAGGCATGGCTCTTGGGACATATTTTGTCGACTTTAGTAATTTCCCTCCGGAAATCAATCGAAATGGAAGGCTGGATCTTACTGTTGATTTAATAGAACTTACAACCCCGGTTTCTTATATTTCTTCAGTGGATTTCAAAGATATTTTTAAAGCGGAACAGGGAAATACAGGCAACAATGTGCAAAGTTATCTCTATTTCAATTATTACTATGATCCAGCCTCGGAAGCAGGGAATTGGATTAAACGGATTAATCGCAAAGACCTTAGTACAAAAGGTTATTGTCTTGCCAGCTGGGGGCCTGATCGCCAACAGAACGCTATCGAATGGGTATATGTACAGGGTCGAGATGGCAATCCTGCCGGAGGTAGAGACAGGGTTTATGCCCCTTCAAATGGATTAATAAGCGCGGGAGACATTGGGCGCTGGGGCGGAGATGTCCGTAACGTTCCAATCGTTGCGGGTGGGTAGAAGAAAAATTGAATCAGTGAAACAGCGACCCGGGAAAATCCGATAAGTATGTAAATGCGACAAAATCATGGATTTAATGTTTCATCCATTCTAGCCATGAAAGGTAATTCCACTCGCGCTTGTTATGCTTGGAGGAATAGCCCAAAGTCTGAACCGGTCTCGGGAAATACGACTGTCCGGGATCATACTCCATTGAGTATTTCGCAGTAATTTGTTGTGAGGCTGTCTTTAGGTCCAACCCAGACGATGTCCCCGTAACTGCGTAAGCCGTTGGAAGTCTGGTATAAAAAATTTGGCTTTCCATTAACGCAAAGACCGTCGCGCTGTCCTCCCCAACCGTTAATGACATCCGGCCCCCAGCTGTTTAAGCGCCAGAGGTGCCCCCAACCGCCGCTATGATTTGTGCCATAATTATTGACATAATCATACGCCCAACCCCATTGAGCATAATCGGATGCCGTAAGGTTGGTAAAAGGATCTCGAGGTACGGAAGAGATGTATGCAATCGGCGTAGTCATGCGGTAGAAGCGAACTTCATTGGGATGCCAGCTATCCCATGTTCCTGGAACGCGCGGCTGGTCGCAGGTAGGATAATCATTGTTATCCATACGATACATTTCCAGCGCAGTTTCCAACGATTTCATATCAGAGACGCAGCGAGCAATTTTTGCGCGCACTTGTGCATTTAAAAAGTTCGGGACGGCAATCGCAGCAAGAATACCGATAATTGCAACCACAATCAGGAGTTCAATTAAAGTAAAGCCTTTTTGTCTCATGATATTTTGTCTCCGTTTGCAGGACATTTATCTGGAATTATCTATAATAACGTTTTAATGTTATAGTGCTCTATCAATTATTGCCTATTATCATTTTTAGTAGAAACTCTCTTTATGAATTGCAGGTTGTACAATATTTTATCTATTCCGGCAGCAGCATGCTGCCAGGTTTGAGGGTAAAATGATTGCTGCGTGGATTTTAAGCATATGCCAGAAAAAAAAGTAGTAGACCGCATTCTCGGATTATACGTCCACATCCCCTTTTGCCGCAGCAAATGCAATTATTGTTCGTTTTTCTCAGCCCCCCCCCAAAGCGAGGAGGAAATGGATCGCTATACGGAGGCTCTCATACGCCATATTCAAATGGGAAAATCCCTTGTGCAAGATCGGGCTTTTTCCACGGTTTATCTTGGAGGCGGCACGCCCAGCCTTCTCGGATCCGACCGCATCAGCCGCATCCTCGAGGCTGTTCAACAAACCCTCTCGATTCGATCCGATGCGGAAATCACCTTGGAAGCCAATCCGGAAAGCGCGAATCAAGATTTGTTCCTGGCTTTTAAAAAACAAGGCGGAAATCGCGTCAGTCTTGGGGTTCAATCTTTTCAAGATGATGAATTGACGAGATTGGGACGCGTTCATTCAGTCGACCAGATTGAACAAGCCGTTGAATCTATTCGCTCGGCGGGATTGAACAATCTGTCTCTCGATCTGATATTCGCTCTTCCCGAACAGACTCTCGATCGTTGGAGGGAAAATTTGAGCCGTGCGCTTCTCTTACAGCCGGATCACATTTCCGCTTATGGATTATCGTATGAAGACGAAACTCTTCTCGGGCGGCTCTATGCCCAGGGAAAAATTGCGCCGGTTCTAGATGAAGACTACGTTCAGATGTATGATTGGACGAGGCTTTGTTTGAAAGAACAGGGTTGGATTCATTACGAAATCTCCAATTGGAGCCGGCCGGGCAGGCAATCCCGGCATAATCGGCTCTATTGGAATCGAGAGGAGTATTTGGCTGTCGGCGTCTCCGCGCATGGAATGATCGGCCGCATCCGTTATTCTTTCATCCGAAAAGCTGTTCAATACGTCGATGTTATTCAAAACATGAAAGATAATGGAAAATCCGGTTTTTGGCATCCCGATTTGATGCAGGATAAGGTAGAATTAACACAGGAAGAAATGTCCTCCGATTTTATGATTTTCGGATTGCGGCAGATGGATGGAATCTCGATCAATGCATTTCGAAATCGTTTTGGATATGATCCCGCGGATCGCTGGAGTGATGCTCTTTCCGCATTAAAAGCTAGAGGTTGGCTTGTACAGCAGGAAGATAGAGTGCGCTTGGCCCATTGCGCCGTACCGATCAGCAACGAGGTCTTCGTCCATTTTCTCGATTAAAAAAATAGAACAGATTAGGCAAGGAAACAATGAGACGGTTTTATTCTCACGTAGCAAGTAAGTTGAATTATTTTGTTTGGGGCCGAGATCTTGTCGATCATACCCGGCGTCACTATCGATTCTATGAAAATTTCGAAGCTCTTTTCACGGCTCTGGTTCTTGCCTTGCTCATAAAAACCTTTATTGTCGAAGCGTATAAGATTCCCTCGAGTTCCATGTTGGACACTCTGCAAATCGGCGATCGCATTTTTGTCAGCAAATTCACCTACCAACTCCATCCAGTCAACGTAGGCGATATTGTTGTCTTCAAAACCGAGCATATACCCGGTTTGGATTCGGAAAACAAGCCGTACTACATCAAGCGAGTGATCGGCTTGCCCGGCGATGAAATTGAAATTCGTCAAGGCCATATCTACCGGAATGACCAACTCGTGGATCACCCGGATTTTTTCATGGAAAACGAATATTATCCCTCTCCCAGCAATGGGCAAACAAAATTTTCCGTCCCCGAAGGCAAAGTCATGGTTTTTGGAGATAACAGCGGAAATAGCTGGGACAGCCGAGCCTGGGGGGGCGTCCCTCTCGAAGATATTATGGGGAAAGCCGTCTTCCGGTATTGGCCGCCTTCCCGAATCGGCCTCATTGATGACGTCCCGCCGGAATCGGTTCGCAATCGAATCGCCAAACGATATCGGCGGACGCAATTCTCTCCGGCGAATGCCCAAGCCGCCGAGCAGTAATCCCTTTCATATTTTTTCTGTATTGTCAATATATTTTTGTGAATCTTTCAAATAATGCAAATCGCTCCGCAGAGATGAAATCAGATCGCATTATCGCCATTGATATAGGAAACAGCGCCACCGATCTCGGTCTTTTTTCCGGCGCCAACCTATTGAAATACGATTTTCTCCCCTCCTTACCCGAATACAGTGAAAAATTATGTCACATCATTGAATCCTGGAAGACCGGTCTCGAGCACGTCGTCATCGGATCCGTCGTCCCTTCTCTGGGCGATTTATTGGAAACGATGCTCGTGGAGCGGCGCGGCGACTCGCCTATGATGGTGGAGGATTTTAAAACTGAACTATTGCCGCTGCGCGTGGATCGCCCCGAAACCGTCGGCGTTGATCGGATCGTAAATTGTTACGCTGTCAAACATCTATTTACTCTTCCCGCGATCGTCATCAGCCTTGGAACTGCTACAACATTTGAGGCAATTTCGTCGAATGGTGAATATCTTGGCGGCGCCATCGTCCCCGGCATCAAGATCTCTCTCGATTCTTTAACTCAACGCACCGCCTTGCTGCCGCCGGTCGCCATCGAAAAGCCTAAAAACATTATCGGTAAAAACACCTTGGATCACATGAAATCAGGCGTTTATTTCGGGGCTTTAAGCATGATGGAGGGAATGGTGATGCGCTTCCGATCAAAACTCGGCGATCATGCTTCCGTTATCGGCGTGGGGGGATTGAGCAAATTGTTTGCCGAGGAGGGGCTCTTTGATCATCATGAACCTTATCTGAACCTGAAAGGCCTTGAATTAATCCATCGGCATCGATGCCGGCGATGAATATTCCCCCCCCCCATTTTCTGCGCATTAATAGGCGCCTTTTCCGAAAAGAACCACAGGAATGGTTTTTAGAAGAATTATGACGTCAAAAAGAAGCGTCTGATTCTGTATATAGTAAAAATCGTATTCCAAATTGGAATGCAAAGGCAGATCCTTTCGCCCGCTGATCTGCCAGAGCCCTGTAATGCCCGGCAGCACCGTTAAACGCCTCCTCTGCCACGGCTCGTATTTATCGACAATAAAAGGCATCTCCGGACGCGGTCCGACCATGCTCATCTCCCCTTTGAGCACGTTGAACAATTGAGGCAGTTCGTCAAGACTGGTTCGCCGCAGCAGACGGCCTATCGGCAATATGCGGGGATCGTCCACTCGAATCGGCGCCTCCTGATATTCGTTGACTTCCTGATACATGGTTCGGAACTTGTACATAATGAAGGGTTGCCCGTTCACGCCGATTCGGTTGTGGTGAAAAATGGCGGGGCCTTTCGAACTTAATCGAATCAAAATGCAAATGATCGGGAAAAAGGGCAGGGTGCATAGCAGCATGGCGCCGGCTATGCCAATATCCAGAAAACGCTTTAAGGATTGCTCGAAAGGAGACAGGCCCCCTTGCTTTAACACCTTGAAGGGAATGTCTTCCTCTGCGTCAAAGAAAGCGTTATCCGTAATTACGCCGAATAAATCGGTCAGGATGTTATATTGGCGAATTTGCGACTGCTCGCCGCATGACGCTACGAGATTCAACAGGCTTCGTTTATCTAATTGAGGATCGGCGAAGAAAATCTCATCCGCCGCCAGAGTTTTCGCCCAAGTGGGCAGTTCGTTCACTTTCCCCAGTATAGGCTGCCCGTAAAGACATTCTCCAGATGTGTGGGCATCGTCGAGAATGCCGAGGATCTCATACTTTTTGCTGGGATCCGATTGCAGGCGATCGATGGCTTTTTGCACGTATTGATCGGTCCCCACGATCAGCGTCCGCACGCGCCCGATTCCTTCTTCAAAAAGCGAACGCTCCACGCCCGACCAGATCAGCCGCGTCATCAACATCAGCATAAACGCTAAGACGGATGATAAAGTAAGAACGGATCGGCCCAGACTCAGGTCTTTCAACAAAAAGGCCACCGCCATCGAGGTGATCAAAAAGAGAAACGTCATTTTGACGATGGCCGACATTTCTTCCAGCGAAGTTCGCAGGGATTGACGCCGATATAGATCAAGGGAGGCGCAAATAGTGATCCATGTGATGATGATCATAGGCAGGGCGATCACATAATTGATAAATGGATTCAACTGTTTTGTCAATGCATCGGGGAGAAATCCTAATTCGGGAATGAGATAAGCGCGTATGGCAAAAGCCAGAAACCAAGCCAACGAAGCCGATACGGCGTCGGCGAAAATCAAAAAACCAACCCGAAAAGTAAATAAGATGTTTCCTAAAATATATCGACGCCACAATCGTCTGGGCTCCAGGCACAACCGCCAAAACCACTCCAACCCCGATTTTCGCATCCATACCGGCGCTCGGCGCAGCCCTTTGGCGGAATAATCCAGCAGCCCGCCCACTCCCCACGCCACCGGTACTCCTAACTCCTTAAGATGCCGGCGAATCCATAACTCCTGCTTTGGGGCCCCCATGCCGACAATCAGAATGTCCGGTTTGACTTCCCGAATTTTTTGGATGACCTCTTCCGATTCCTCCTCGGTAAAATATCCCTTATGGCAGCCCACGATTTGAAGGTTGGGATATTTCGATTGAAGGTCGTCCTTCGCCTTCTCGGCGATCCCGTTCTCCCCCCCCAAGAGAAATATCCGATGCCCTTTTTCCTCCGCCCGGCGGCAGAATTGGGGCAGCAGATCATTGGCGTTCAAGCGCTCGGGAAGAGGGTGACCGAACAAGCGGGACGCCCAAACAACGCCCATCCCGTCCGCATAGACTAAATCCGATTCAATGACGGCCTCCCGGTACGAGCGATCCGACCAGCATTTATTTAAACAGTCCGCATTCAAATAGGAAATCTGTCGGGGCGCGCCATTTTCGACAAACTCATCGATGCGCTGAAGGAATTCAGCGGCCGTTAAAGAATCGATGTCAATTCCCATTAGACGGCTGCGGGCTTCGGAATTTACAGTATTGATCATATGATATAGGAAGAACCATTTTAAAGTTTAATTTTTAAAACAGGATTATTATAGAACAAGCCTCTATAACAAAAAACACCAACGAATCGCTCCGGCTGAAAATCCTTGACGGAATCAGGCCTCTGTGAGTAAGATTCATTCTAGTGGCAATGAATATCTAACGTTTTCGTTACAGATTGAAGGAGATCAAAAAAATGCCGTGGAACATGGGACCCTGGGAATTGCTCATTATCTTGTTTATTGTTCTATTGATTTTCGGCGCTAAACGCCTCCCCGAAATGGGAAAATCACTAGGAAGCGGAATCCGTGAATTCAAGAAATCCATCACCGCGATGACGGAAGAGGAAGAGGAAAAGGAAAAATCTGATTCGAAAAAAATCGAAGAAAACGGCGATAAAAGCTGATGATTTCGGCGCATTCGGAAATACAGATTCATTCATAGTGAAATTCGAGGCACTATAAAAATTTTTTTATAAAGAGCCTCTCGGAATTAAACCCATGAAAATCGAGTCTAAACTTATTGATGATGTGGCTGTTCTCACATTAATCGGTGAATTGGACAGCCGCGGTCAACAGTTGCTCGATAAAACTTTAAAGGAATTGATCGACAGACAAATCTTTAAGGTCATTTTGGATCTATCCGTAATTCGCTTTTTAGGACAACGAACAATCAGCCTTCTCATATCAAATCTAAAGGAACTGCGCGCCAACGGGGGTGATATTCGCTTTCTCACCCCCCAACGCGCTTTGTTGCAATACTTGAAGCAAAATCGCGTAATTGAGTTGTTTCAAATCTTCGCAACGCGCGCGGAAGCGCTGGATTCATACAAATCCAGCGGTTTTTCGGCAATTGCTTCGAAATCCCCCCCTTCGATCCGCGCAGACGCCGTCGCTTATTCGTTCGCCTCAACGCCGCCCTCCTCCCATTCCAAAGAAAAAGAAACTACGGAATCTTCTCGCGCATCCCACTTTGAGACGGGGGAGATTTTATACGCTAACAGCTGTATGTTGGCCACTTTGATCAAAATGCTTGAAAACAAAGGGATGCTTTCTTCGCAAGAAGCCAGCGACCTGATGGATTATGAACGTCTGTCGTTGAAAGGAGTGGATGAATGATTCCTGTTGAGCGAGTAGACCAGGGTGATGTAACTCTTTTGAAAATCGATGGAGAACTCGACTTCGAAAACACCGTCTGGCTGCGCGGAGAGTTGCACGACTTGCGAGATCAAGAGCGCTGCAAAGTGATTTTGGATCTATCCGGCGTCGATATTATCTCTTCCTATACGGTCGGCGTTTTTGTCGCCTTCTCGCGCGATTTACGCGAGCGTGGCGGGGATCTGAAATTCATTCAACTCCAACGCCGCGTTCGCCAAACGTTTGAAGCCACTCGCATCAATCAGATTCTGGAAATCTATGATGATCAACAGACGGCGATTAACGCGTTCAAATAGTTGAATCTCAGACGTCATTTCAATGTGTTCAGCCATTCCATGGCCTCGTCATAGAACTCGTATTCCCGCTCTCGCCTCTTAAATTCCTGCGAATGTACGATGCGTCTTCCGTTGCGCCTGCCGGGGCGGATGATCGTATGCAGCAGTTCATGGTACATGATGTAATCCACCATGAATTCGGGTACGCTTTCCCGATCCAGAAAACGGCTGATGACGATCAAGTTAAGCGCGGAATCGTGATACCCCAGCTGGCGGCGGCTGCGAGTGGGGCTCCAGGATAATTGCGGCTCCGGAAGAGCGTTGTTAAAATATGTTTGATTCACCCTCTGGAATGATCGGCGCAAATTGTAATATTTCCCTTGCGGAGGAGTGAGTACCTTGCGGCATCGCTCGCGGCGGATCTTAGCGTGGTTTTTTTCGACGTCGGGCTTGTGAATGTAGTTATTGAAGATTTCGAGCCAGGTTATTTTTGGTTTTCGATGAAGGGCTCGAGCGATCAAAATATGCACTAAGGCTTCAAAAACTTCGTCAGGCGCGTCTCTCAGCATATCGCTGATGCGAATTCGCGCTTCCCCTTTTTCGATTTTGATGGTGCTCTTTATATCGCTGTAGGGATAAAACGACGCAGAACAAGAAACCTCTTGCAGCGCTTTGTATGTTTGACAAACATTTATGGAGATGGCAAGCAGGGAAGCGTCGCCTCGCGGGGAGGGAGGGCGATTTTCTTGAGAATCCTCTTCCTGATCCCAGAGAAAATAATCGTATAACAACTCATCCGACGAAGATTTGCGCCGCATAATATATCCCCTCAATCCCATTCAAGATGGTATGATTGGCATGTCATTATGATTTATCGATATTATACTGGTTTTACTGTGAAATTCTAATTCGCCGCCGGGGAGGAGCGCCGTTTGTGAAAGTAACCTTAAAAGAAATAGCCCGCCGGGCGGGCGTCACCGCCAACACCGTATCGAGAGCCTTAAACAATCGCGGAGGCATCAGCGAGGCGACTCAAAAGCGCATCCTCCAGATCGCTCGCGAAATGAACTACATACCCGACCGCATCGCCTCGAGTCTTCGCTCGAAAAAGTCCAACCTTGTAGGCGTCATGGTACCCGATATTTCCAATCCCTATTACGCCGATATCATTCGAGGGATTGAGGACGGCGCGTTCGAAAACGGCTTCCAGATTCTCTTGAGCATCAGCCAGGAGGATCAGACTCGCGAGTGGAACATCATCGATCAGTTCCGCTCCCTGCGGGTCGAAGGCGTTCTGTTGATGCCCAGTTACGAATCGCGCGAATTGATCCAAACCATCGCGGACCTGTCGATTCCCTGCGTTTTAATCAATCGCCGATATATGGGCTACGAGATTCCCTTCGTCATGCCGGATAATGTGAACGGCATCCGGCAAGCCGTCAGCCATCTTGTAGGAAAAGGTCATGAACGAATCGGTTTCCTGAACGGACATCCCGGCTCCATGACTTCGCAAATCCGTTATAATGCGTTCACCGAATCGATTCGGGAAAGCGGCCTGGAATTGGCGCAATGCCCCAGCGTCATGTGCGCCGGTTCGTACGCATCCGCCTGCGAGAAGACGAAGGAACTGATTCAAAACCACTCTTCTCTTACGGCTATCATGTGCTTCTCCGATCTGCTGGCCTTTGGCGCTTACAAGGCGATCCGTGAAAACGACCTCTCCATCCCGGATGACATCGCCGTGGTTGGATTTGACGACATCGAATTATCTACGATTGTCAGTCCTCCGCTGACCACCGTACAAATTCCCCGCTATAATATGGGGCGAGCCGCGATGAAGCAGTTGTTGAAATCCATGAACAAAGAATCCTCGCTTTCTTCCGGCGAGTATATGGAAACGAAACTAATTGTACGGAATTCGACATAGTTTTTTTTCCGATGAAACCTACTCAAATGAAGATGCGATTTAATTAATTTCAATAAAAACCTGTTTTTTCTGCATTGGAGACTTGCATGATTTCGGGATCATGTCTACTATCGCTCGATTCGAATCGCTTGCTTCGATCTCCAAGTCAAAATGGGCGGTCGCTTGATAAAAGCCCTGCCATAATTCCATAACTCCACCGTTCGATTTTGGCGGTAAGCAAGGGGGATAAAAATGTTTCCAGTTCCAAAGTACATGTTTTTCACCAACGGCGTCGGCTTCCACCGTGAAGAACTGCGTTCGTTCGAATTAGCGCTGCGGGATGCAGGCATTGAAAAATGCAATTTAGTGACCGTTTCCAGCATCTATCCGCCCGGATGTAAGATTATATCACGCGCGAAAGGCATTGAAAAAATCAAGCCGGGGCAGATCACTTTCGCCGTCATGGCCCGATGCTGTACAAATGAACCTCGGCGGCAGTTAGCCGCTTCCATCGGCTTGGCCGTCCCCAAAGATAAAAACTTGTATGGATACTTGAGCGAGCATCACGGTTTCGGTCAGACGGCCAAAGAAGCCGGCGACTACGCCGAAGATTTGGCCGCCGCGATGCTGGCGACCACTCTCGGCATCGAATTTGACGAAGATAAGTCATGGGACGAAAAAGAAGAGGTTTATCGACTCAGTGGAAAAATTGTTACATCTCGCAATGTAACTCAATCCGCCGTCAATAAATCCGGGGGCTACACCACGGTCGTCGCCGCCGCCGTTTTGCTGTTCAGTTAAACGGCGACTCAATTTTGTTCGATAAAAAGGCAGGCGAGCGCCTGCCTTTTTTGCTGATAGAACGAATCGCGCCGCCGCTTGCCGATCACTGAGTATAGAGAACTCCGCTGGCGCATTGATTTTTATGATCTGAACTTTATTGTCGCGTAAATCCATTTCCATCCATATAGAATGTTGCATCCGACTCAAATGCAAGTTCGAACTTTTCGACTTCCCCATCATTATGATTCAGTATCAAAAGGGGAAATTCGATTTGATACGTTCCCCAGTGCATAGGGACTTCACCGGATATTTGATTCCAATTTAAATATTCATACCCGCCTTGACCATCGAACCGATAATATTCCTGTATGTACATAGAAGGTGGATCTACAGGATAATAATCACCGTTTAATAGAGAAACATCGTTCGGATAAGAAGCCGTTAATGCTTCCGCCTTTAAAGTGAATTGATAGTCGGAGGGATTGTCTTTCGATACTACTAGTATGGCATACAATCCTTTCCCAAGCGGGCCGCTCATTTGAATCGGTTTGACGGCGTCGTTCTTGGAATCCAGCAGTTCGCCATCGCTGTTGAATACAAAGAGGTCCAAGTCGCTTGATGCGCTCCAATCCAGATGAATGGATGTGTTGGCTTGTTCTATCAAGTCGAACTTGAACAGATCCGAATCTCCGCTGTATCCTCCATCGGCGGTTCTCCCTCCCTGGCTGATGTTCCCCGAGGCATGAATCGATTGTCCCACGCTCATTTGGCCCATATCCTGGGCTTGATCGGCTTGGTCGTTCGGTTCTTTTTCCTTAATGTCTTTGGATGTTCCAATGGGAGTCGGAGTGACGGCGCCCGGCGTTGAGCCTCCCGATGCGGATATAGTCATCGCGTAATCGGCGGGATAATCGTAAGAAAGAATGATGATAACGTAGCGGCCCGCCGCGAGGCTTTGCGAAAGCTGAGCCGGATTGCTGGTGTCGTTCTGAGCCGCGATCTGCTGTCCGTTGGCGAACAGAAAATAATCCAGATCCGCCGTCGCGCTCCACTGCACCGAAAACGAAACCGTGCTTTGCGCCGTCAGGGTGAAAGCGAAGCCGTCCACGTCGCCGGTGTATTGCTCTCCCTGCATGCCGCCTGAACTCACATTCCCATTTACTTGAATCTTGCCGCCCGGCGCCAAGGATCCTATCTCCTGCGGCTGGGCTTGGGAATCGTTCGGTTCCTGCTCCGCGATCGGCCCGGCGGGCGGCTGTGTAGGCGTATTGGTCGGCGTGGGGGCGGATGGAATTGGCGTCGACGTAGGCTTGGTGATAACCGGGGTCGACGTCGGTTTGACGACAATGGGCGTTGGAGTGCTCACCGACGGTTGCCCGTCGTCTCCCGGATCTGAATTGAACAAACTTCCTGAGAATAAGGTTTGTTCACTCAATCGGTAGATTTCCACCCGATCCACCAGGAGATTGACCGCCCCCTGCTGGCCTGATGCGGCCGTTTGAATAATCGGAGTGATGATTCCCGCCGGGTTGGATGGGCAGAGCAGGATTAAATGATGTACGCCGTCCACCATGCTGGCGGCGGTCGCGGGGATATGGGTGACAATCGATTCGTCAATCCCTTCCCCCGTCGATAAATTGCCCTGCAGGGCCGCCAGCGCGACGGCCGCCGCCGACTGGTCGGCTTTGACGACGGCGCGGATCAGAATCGGCTGGCCGTTCGTTTGAATCGGCGCCAGCGTATGCATAAAAGCAACCTGGCCGGGATTTACCGAAAGGCGCACGCCCACCTTATCCAGCGACGCGGGCATCATCTGCCCTACAAAATTATTGGCCGTAATCTGACCGGCGGCCATACCAGAAAAGCCGGGCGATAAATCCTTCCATCCGTTCTGCGTCAAGTCGAACTGATCGAATTCATAATATACATCGGGCCCGGCGGACGCCTGCATTCCCGCCGCATCGCCGCTTAACGAATCGCTGAACAGGCTTCCGCTGTAACTTCCCGCCGAACGAAGCGCCAGTACTTCCAGACGATCCACCAATACGGTTACAGCGCCGCCGGCTTTGCCGGCGACTTGGATGACCGGCGTGACGCTTTCCGATCCGTCCGGTTCATAGACAAGCGTCATTCGAAAAGCTCGGTCCATCATACGGGATGCGTTGGCGGGAATATTCGTGGCGATGCTTGCATCCACCTCCGCCCCGGTGCTCAAATTTCCTTTCAACGCCGCCAGTGCGACGGCGGCGTTTGCTCCACTCGCCCGAACGGCCATGCGGATCAGCACCGGCGATCCTCCCGTTGAAACGGGATTGATCGTATGGATAAAAGCCACCTGCCCCTCATTGACGGTCAACTGAATCCCCACCTTGTCTTTGGAAGAAGGAATCTGATTTCCCATAAATGCATTTGACGAGACGCCTCCAGGAGCGGCGTTGCCGAATCCTCCCGGCTGCTCCTTCCAACCGCAGGCGGTCAAATCAATCTGATCGAATTCGTAAGCGGCGAGAATTTCTTCCGTCGATGGTTCGATGGTTGGCGTCGGCGCAGGCCCCGCCTGAGTCGGCGTCGGGGTGGGGGCGGAAGGCTCCTTCGTGGGCGTCGGGCTTGCCTGCGCAGAGGGAATCCCCACTCCCTGCAAAGTCACCACGGCGTCCGGTTGGCCGAGATCGGTGGATTTAATATGCAGTTCGCCTGTAAACGCCCCTTCCTGCAAGGGTCGGCATGCAATCCCAAAATTGTATTGTCCGCCGGGCGCCAGCCGCCCGTCCAATCCTTGATGCGCGAACCAATCCGCATGCTCTGCTGTGATGCTGATGCTTAATACATCCAAGTCCGCGTTGCCTTGATTCACGATGGAAACTGTACTCTCTGCGATTTCACCCACAGGAACGTTTCCGAAATTGATCGGTCCGGAAACTGCGATTTTCCCTTCCTGCGCCGCATACTCGCCTTCCCGAAATCCGATCGGCGAACCCAGAGGAACATCCGAAGGCAGTATCAGATTCAACGATCCATCTTTCAAACTCAAACGATCGGGATTGAGCTCGGCTTCGACCAGAAGAGACGCTTGCTGATTGGAATCATACGAAAGAAACAGGATGTGCTGATCGTCTCCCCGAAAGGATGGCTTCGCCAAAACGCCTGTATTCTCCATCAACAATCCGATTTTTCCTTGACTGAAATCCAGCGAGACAATATTCCCAATGGCTTGCTGCCCGTCGCTGACAACCAAATCGGCCAATAGCATCGAATCGTCGGCATGCGCGAAAATGGGATCGCCGTATTGTTCGCCGGGAACGGCCGGCATCATCATCTCGCAGGAAAAATCGGTAAGCCGAAGCGAATACAGCCCCCAACTCAACACCGTTTCTCCCGCCGCCGTCTTCAAATCGGAGACGCCGTCAAAGATCAGATAGTCGCCCCGGAAATTGAACGTCATAACATCCGCAAAATAGAGATCGACATATTCCTCATATTGGCTTTGCAGAGGAATGCGCAGCGGGATTTCCGCTGTTTGCTCTGTTTGCGTGTCGATCAAGTAGATATAAGGGGCGTAATCGATCGTCGTAAAAGCGATGTAGCGCAGGCTCTTGCTCATGGCGATCGTTCGAACGGCGCCCGTGTCCGTCCATCGCTCTTCTTGATAACCGTCCGTCCAGTAAATATCGTTCAACGCATCGACGTACAATCCCCATTTTCCGTCTCCCGATACAGCCGGCCGGGTGTTCGCCACATACCGCGGGGCCAGATAAAAATTTTCTCCGCCCGCATTCAAAATCATCTGGTAATAATAATCGTCCCGGAAATTATCGACTCCCGCTGAGGGATCGGCGACGAGAAATATAATCTGCTCATCACCCGATACGATTTGACCCGGCGTAGACGTATCCGGCGATGGCGCGGCGCCTTCCACGAGACCGATCGCATCCGCCGCTTTTTGCACGGCCAGTACTTCCGCGCTGTTTTCTCCGTGCAGATCGCGGGCGGCCGATTCGCAGGCTCGCCGAAAATCGATGAATTGACTTCGCTGCGTCAAGTAATTATTGCGCGCCTGATATAAAATCTGCTCCGCTTTTTCTTTCGATATGGCATAATCGCCCCCCTCCGCTAGCAGATACATCATATAACTGGGGATCCCGCAGTTGATATGAACGCCGCCGTTGTCTTGATTAATAGGCAAATTTCGATATTCCGCCATAATGGCGGGATTGATGTCCGTCACTTGCGGATTGCCCGGCTGCGACATGTCCCGCATGGCGATCTTCCCCGGATTATTTCCCAGAGGAACAATATCCTCAGCCAACAGCCAATCCTCGCGATCCACCATACAGCCGAAGAAATCCGAAAATCCTTCGTCCAACGCGCCGGATTGAGTTTCGTAAATCAAGCCGGCTTCGAAACTGGTTACGCCGTGCGTGTATTCGTGCGCGACGATATCCATGCCTAAAGGCAGTTTTCCTCCTCCCAACTGATCGCCGTCGCCGAAAAACATGGCGTTGAATTGCGGCGACCAGTAGGCGTTATCATTCCCCCATTCCCATTGAGGATGGATAAAAAACATCACCCGCAGCTTTTTATTATCGACGGAGTCACGATTGAACGTCGTTCGATAGTAGTTATCAATCAGCGTGTAATAATACATCAGCGTGACAGCCGTAGGATCCCAGTTGGTGATGTTATTGGTGGCGATGTCATAAATTTGCGCGTTCGGATCGTCCGGATTTCCCCCGCGAAAATCAAAGCCGATGATGACGCCCTCCAGATTTTGATAATCTTCCGCCGCCCTTGGAGGAATGTGCGATTCCGTCGTCGGATTGTACATAGGCCGAGTTGTATCGATGGCATAATAGGCGCCTTGATCTTCCCAGCAGTTGAAACTGCGCACGTTGCCCGCTAAATCCGCAGCGCTGGCCGCCCGGCTGACGCTGACTGTTTTGTTGTATCGATGCACTACCGAACCGTCGGCGATTGAGATGAAAATATCCCAACTCTGCACATACGAGGGCGTCAGCGATACGTTCCAGCACATCACCGGCGTGCGATCGATATCCCAATAAACCATCTTCTGTACGCTGGGCGGAAGCAGATCCCGCGCGGGATCTCCGATCGCCTTCTTGGCGTTTGCAATCGCCATCTCCTGCGTGATTTCATGCTCGAACGAAGCGGGGATATGCGACGGCGTCGGTGCATACACGCCCGCCATTTGATACGGTTTATTTTCCTCATCAAAGTGCACGCCGATCTCCGCCCCCCAGACCGGGGCGCCCTGATACTGCTGTTGCAGGATGACGTGCGTCTTCCCCAACTTGTCCGTCTCGATTCGCTCCGCGAAAAATTCCTCCGCAGGATCGGCGATATGAAGCACTGTTGGAATTTCATCGGCCAGCGCCAGCGACATGCCGCCGAAATCCCCCTGCGTTTTGGCGTTTTGATAGGCTTTGGATTCTTCCACGATCTTCGATAAATCGCCGTCCAAATAACGCAGCGTGTGGGAGGCGTCGTCCATGCGCAGCGTCGCGTCGTCGCCCAACGTCTTTAAAAGTGTGTCGACAGCTTTCTGCTGCTCGGGATCGACCGTCTTCGCGATACGGGCGCGCGGTAAAATTCGGTTAGGGCGATTCGACGTTGAATCGCTTCTTTGCTGCAATTTTTTCACGCCGGCCGCGATCTGTCGTCTGGTATCTTGGCTGATTTCCCGGTCTTCATCAGTGATCGGCTGCTTGGCTTGAGGCGGGAGAGGGCGAGTGTACTTGGATGTCTTGACAGGATTCGAAGGAGCGTCGGCGTTTTGAAGAATTTTCGCCGTGATCTGCGATGCGTCTGACTCGATTCGATACGGCGATCGATTGTCTGGTTCGATCAGTATATCGGATTTTATCCATAAAATCCCCATTAAAACAATTACGGTCAACACGCACACAAATCCAATCCGAAATGGCGTTTTATTCTCCTTCATTGCTTCTCTCCTTGAATTGAAAAAATCAGCCGTTTGTTGTTGTATTCAAATGATTGATTGTATGAAAGATAGAGGTTTCTTTCAGGGATGATGGAGATGAATCCTATTTATGAAATGGAAGAATCCTAGATGGTTGATTGGCGAAACGGGTTAATGGCAAATCATGATTCGCCGCGGAATTCTTATCCCTGCAATTTTCTATAAAATCATTCCTATAAAAATTCGACCACAAAATAGACAGGCAATTATTATTGAATCACCGCCCGTCAAAACACACCTAAATTTCGAAAAATATTATTATATAGATGCATGCGGGAGTCAACTTAATTTTTCATAATGATTTATGGTGGATTTCGTTGGAATTTTTTTTATTTTTTTCCCTTTTTCCCGTTATGTTCTCGATTTGGTTTCTATATACTAAATAATACTATTGAATTTATTGGCGAATCAGGAATGTCACGAGGAGGAGAATGATGACTTTTTACCGATTCAGCGCTTATATGACGCTTTTTGTGATTATGGCATTTTGTGCCTGCATTCAAGACGCACGCACCCAGGAGATTTACGAGTACTCCCCCGAAGAAGCTTTCCTTCTACCGAATGAAATTCGCAGCCTGAGCAATGTAACTGTCAAATTGCAGCCCGGCGTTTATGAAATGGAGGATCAACTCTATTTCAAAGCCGGTACGAACCTTATTATCGAAGGATCTGGAAGCGGTCTCGGCGGCGAATCTACGATTCTCGACTTCACGATCTACTCCGAAAGTTTGGAAGATTCACGCGCCTTGAGCGTTCGCGGCGCCGTCATCCTGCGCGATTTGACAATCCGCAACGTCAGAGGGCGCGCGGCCGATTTACGCACGGGCAGCATCGATTCCCCGTCGGACGCCCAGGTTATTTTCAATAACGTCTGGTTTGTGGATTGCAACACCGGCTTGAAAAGCACCGGCGGGCGAACCGTCGGCGTACCCGGCGCTCCCATGCTCGCGCAGAACTGCGTATTTCTCAACACTCCCGGATACCCCTATCCCTCCATGGATGCCTTCATTGATGTGCGCGATACCACTTACGCCCTCTTCGATCACTGCGACTTTTTCAATACGAATAATATGGTGCAAATGCGCATTGACGATCCCGACGCCGCTCCCAACACCGGCCCCGAAATCACCATTCAAAACTCTATTGTCTATTCCGTTAACGGCTCCGAAGACGATTTATATCTGCTGGCGGGGATATTAACTTTTCGCAACTGCGTATTGTGGGACTCCGTCGACTCGGGCGCTCTCATTCTTCTGGGGGAAGGAACCGTTGAAGAGATCGACTCGATCGTCGCCGATCCTCTCTATGTCAACGTCTCTCCAGACGCCTCCGACGATCAATTGGATTTTCACCTTCAGCCAGGATCGCCCGCCGTTGGATTGGGCGCCGACGGTTACGACGCCGGCTCCATCGCGGCGCTGCCGGTTCGAGTGAACTTCTGGGAACTGTTAAATCAGTGATTGAATTAAAGCGTCTGCGCTTGAAGGCTTTTTGGAATATTAAGGCCTCTCGAACATCCCGCTTCGCGTAAAAACGGGATCGGCGGCGGCGCCGTCGCATCGAATGCGCCAGAAGGCTTCGCGGCTGCATCCCAGCAGATGCTCATCGTCGAGCGGGATTTCACAGATCCGCTGAATCGAGGCGGGCAGCGAAATCGGCTGCGGCTGAAATAGCATGCCATACTCGACCGGCCATCCGGAGGCTCTCTTTTCACACGCAAAAAGCGGCGCGTCGACGCTCAGGTCGCGACTTCGCCGCATCAGCGTATTCGAAAATAAAAGGACTTGATTCTGTCTCAGACTGACAAAAGGACGGCAGTACGGACTAAAGCCAAGAAAACGAAAAACCTCCTTTTCACTTCCTGCGGCCAGTCGGTCAAGATGAATTTCAAAAATAGGGAAGCCAGGCGCTAGAAAATAGGCCAGCATCGGCGATTTGCTCCCCACCGATAAAGGGATCAACTGCCAGGACAACGAAGAAAGCGAATCCTGCAACCCTCCCTCATCCGGCAAGGCTGGCAAATCGGCGAAGACGGATTGCAATCCAAAAGAGCGGATGCGCGGTTCTTTCTGTTGTAAAAATACGATTGTCTTTCGGCGTTGATTCGTAAATACAAATCCATGATTGGGGAGACTGCACAATTGCATTAAAGAATCTCCAATTTCGTTCCATTCACCGTTCAATTCCAGATCGTTTCCCCGCAACTGATATTGCAGAAGTCGATTGGAACTCACTGCCGCCAGTCGGGAAAAATTGAGACAACGATGAGCAATCTGATTTTGGATGAAATGTTTCGGAGCATGATCCAACTTCCGGGCCTCTCCATAAATGTCAATCTTCCATAAATCCTTCTTCTTTCGATAAATCGCCGATTGTTTGATCCCGCGTTGGAAGCCTCTCGAATCGAATCGGTAAATCTGTTCGTAGATCAGCGTCAGATGACGCCCGTCCACCAAAATCCCTTTTTGCTCGGTATAACGGGACGAATGCCTCCCAGTGTCTTGAGCGGCCGGAAAATTGCGCCAATCCACCCGCATTTCGCGCGTCCCTTTCCGAATATCAAAGATCAAATTCGTAAACTTCGTCTGCAGATAGGATGGTTGAATGGAGAAATTCGTGCGATAATCGCAAAAAATATAAGGAGTGCCGCTGATCGGCCAAAAAGCACATAGATGAGTTCGACCTGGCTGCATAGCCTCCTCGATGCAAAGCGAGAAGCGACTCGCTTTTTCAAATTACTTAATGTCGTCTCTATCGCTTCTCTGGGGAATTTTCCGGAAGCGGCTAGATATATTCATTAAAGATGGTACAACAGAATAAACCAATCTAATATATATACAGCCGACGATGAACGATAGAACGCCTTGCAAGAAGGAGAATGGATCATGAAAAAACGAATGACGACTCTTTGTATTCTTATGGCTTTGTCCTCTTTCCAAATCGGATGGACGATTCAACAAGAAACGGATGCAATGAGTGAGCCTCTATGGATGGATGCTCTCATCTCGTACGATGAGATTTTGTTGGCTCAGGATCAGCCGTCCCGCGTTCCGCGCTCGGAGCGGCGCGAGGGCGACGCGCCTCCGCGCGACGTTGAACGCCCTGCGCCCCGGCGCGATCTCCAGCCCAATCCAGAAGCTGAATACCAGCGGCGGCTCCAGGCCCAGGATCGCCCCTCGATGCGCATCGAACAAATACAAGAAAGATTCCGGCAATGGGAGAAACAACTGCAGCAGAACGGAGAACGCTTGGAGCGTCTCGAACGTCACGCCAGAGAAATGGATGAAGGCGCACAGGCCCTCAAGAAATTTATCAAAGAATTAGAAGAACGCCTCCAAAAGCATCCCGCTCCGCCGCAGCAGGCGCCCATGAATCACCTCGAAGAACTGCGCGAAAAACTCGAACGGCAATCTATCGAACTCAACGAGCGCGAAGAACACATGGCTCGCCAATCCCAGGAACTCAACGCCCGCGAAGAACACATGGCTCGCCAATCCCAGGAAATCGACGCCCGCTTCGCTGAATTAACAGGCGTCGAAGAAGAAAGGGCCGACCGCTCGCGGGCATTGGATGAACGCGCGGCTTCCTTCGAAGAAAGAGAAAATGATTTGCATCGAAGGAATGAGGAATTGAATCAACGCGCCCAAAAACTGGAGCAGCAACAGAACCAATCCAACCAGCGCGAGGAGGAAATTCTTCGCTTCGAGCAAAATCTGGAAGAGCGACGGCATGAACTCGATCGGCGAGAAGAGAGTCTCAATCAACACTCCGCCGAATTGGACGAGCGCCAGGGTCATCTCGACCAACGCGACCAGGAATTCCAGCGCCGAAAAGACGAACTGGCAAACTTCTCCAACGAATTGCTCGAACGAGAAAACCAACTCGAACAGCGCAGAGATTTCAACAGGGAAGAAGAGCACTGGGACGACGAGGATGACAACAAGGAAGCCGCCGGCCCGGTTCTCGGCATTATCCTGATCCTGCTGATTCTTTTGTGGATCTGGTGTCTGCAGGATTGCCTGAAAAGATCACCCGCTGATTTTCCCAGCGGCGGCGCTTATGACAAGATCGTTTGGACGATTGTCCTTCTGTTTACTCTCATCTTCGGTGCGGTTCTTTATCTTTTCTTAGTGCAAGGATCCCGCAAAGCCTCTTGAATCGCTCCGATAATGGGTGATTCATTCGAATGAAGAGGGCGCTGCATTCGGCGTCCTCTTCCGTTTTGGAAGGCGTCCTCTTCTTGACCTATTAAATAAAATCCCCCATTTTATGGTAACAAAAACAATCTGAACATTATCCTTTATACGGATCGGAGATCGAAATGCGGATTTATTTCTTTGGCGCGGCCGGCGGCGTGACCGGCTCCATGCACATGATCGAAGTTAACGGTAAACGCATTCTCTTGGATTGCGGCATGTATCAGGGACATCGTAAAGAAGCCGACGAGTTGAACCGGAACCTTCCTTTCGCGCCCGAAAATGTGGATGTGGTGGTTCTCTCCCATGCTCATATCGACCACAGCGGCAGCATCCCTCTCCTTTGCCGGAAATACGACGGCGATATCATTACCACTCTAGCCACCCGAGATCTCTGCGCCGTTATGCTTATGGACAGCGCTCACATCCAGGAAAAAGACGCCGAGTTTTTCAACAAAAAAATCGCCAAGGGCCCCGAAGACTACATCCAGCCTACCTACAGTTATAACGATGTTGAAAAATGTCTGGGGCAGTTTATCGCCGTCAACTACGACCGTCCCTTCCATCTCTGCGACGGCGTCACGCTGCGCATGCATGACGCTGGCCACGTTCTTGGCTCCGCCATAGTCGTCCTCGACATCGTAGAAAACGGCGCCAAAAAGCGTCTTGTCTTCAGCGGCGACCTGGGTCGAAAACGCATCCCTATTCTCAAGGATCCCACCATTGTTCCCGATGCGGATTTCATGATCCTGGAAAGCACATATGGCGACCGCAAGCATGATCCAATTGAAATCGCCGACGAGAAACTGGCGGACGCCGTCAAAACCATTCACGGACGCAAGGGCAAAATCATCATCCCATCGTTTGCTTTGGAGCGCACGCAAGAAATCCTCTATAGTTTTCACAAACTCTTCAAAACCAACGCCATTCCCCCAACGCCGATCTATGTCGACAGCCCTTTGGCCATCAAAGTCACCGACATCTTCCGCCTCCATCCCGAATGCTACGACGAAGAGATGCAGGCTTTGTTCGATGTTCGCGACGATCCCTTCGACTTTCCCAACCTGGAATTCGCTCGCAGCAAGGAGAGTTCACAATCTCTTAATGAAGAAGAAGGCCCCATGGTCATCATGTCGGCGTCGGGCATGTGCGAAGGCGGCCGCGTTCTACATCATCTGCGCAACAATATCGGCGATCCCGAGAACATGGTGCTTATTGTCGGCTTCCAGGCCAAGCACACCCTGGGCCGAAAAATCGTCGAGCACGAGCCGACAGTGCGCATCTTCGGCTTGGAGCATTCCTTGAACGCCGAAGTGCGCGTAATCAACGCCTATAGCGGCCATGCCGACAAGGATGGTTTGGACGCCTTCGCCCTCGCCTCCAACGGAAGATTGAAGAACCTCTTCCTCGTGCACGGCGAGCCTGATCAGAGCGAAGCCATGGCCGCTCGCCTGCGCGACAAAGGCATCCCCAACATAAAAGTCCCCGAGCGCGGCGAATTTATCGATTTATAATCGCTCGTCCAAATTTAATCGTATCGATCCCTGCATGACCAAGCGAGACAGTCCCAATCGACAGGGCTGATCTCGCTTTTTTATGCATTGTTCTCCCTATTCAAATTTATGTGCACAAGCCGTCGAAAGGCGCCCAAGACGGCCGGTGAAAAGATTATCGCCAGCAGCACGCCCGATACGATGAATCCTTTTCCTAGAACGGCGCGGCCGTCGCCCGTCTCCCTCATCCAGGCTTCATTTCGCCCGTGCCAATACCAGGCGTTCGTCACGGTCTGAATCGAAAAGGCAAGGACTAAACTGACAAACAAAGCCCAAAAACGCCGCGTAATCGTTTGACTGATCAAATAAAAATACGCCCCGCCTATATAAAAAACAGACAAAATCGCCATAAACGCAAATGTATGCACTTGATTCACTTCGTCATACATTAACCAGGCGAACAAGGGGCAGGCGCCGAAGAACGCAAACGTAAGGAGCGTCCAATCCTCCCAAATATTTTTGAAAAACGTCCCGACCGGCGTGATGCTTCGCCGCATCGCTCCGGCCGCGATCAGAGACAAAAAAACAACCAGCCAAGCCTTTATCCCATAAACCGGCCCGGGAGGTACGCGGATGTTCATTAACCATAGCGAAGAGAAAAACACAAATCCTATGTATGAAAACGACCAGCGCGGAAACGATTGGTAATACGCAATCCCCACGCCGATGGATAACCCGAAATGAATGGCGACCAACAACTTGAATCCTCCTAATTGGGGAATCCAAACAATATTCCGCGGCCATTCGATGTTAAGCACCGCCAAACAAACCAAAATAAACGGAAGCATTCCCACCCATACGCTCCTCCAACGCCTTTTTCCAGCCTCGCCCATTCCTACCGCAGCTGTCTCGATGGAATCAACTGCCTGAATCGTATCGCTCATGCTAATCCTCCCCGGCCCCAATTTTGACTGACTAACCACAACTCTCGAATATTCTAAAACAAAAATCAATCTCCGAGAACCAAAATAATTACGTATATATTTTTAAGTATTGAAATAATGAAATATCCTGTCTGCGATAGGTGAATTGTTATCTGATTCGAAAAAAACTTTGGACTATTGGGATTATTGTACGTTTGTGAATTCTTCCCCTTCGCCCCGGCCGGGATTGAATAATTGAAAGACTCTGTCAAAAATAAATTCATCATACTGCCCTCGATATGCTCGAACGAAGCGGGCGATCATATCTGGAAATCTACGATTGGCCATTTCAAACGTTTGGAGGGAATTTCGTGTCGAATGACGCCCCCGCAGCGGGAACACCCGAGCGCATGGATCGATTCTATGAGTTTGATCGCGAACCGGTCCGAGAAACTCATTTGCATAGCGGCGGCCGCTTCGCCGCCTTATTCGCCGGCGAATATATCGGAGGCGCAGACTTTGTGATCGGCATCATGTTTGTGATGCACGGCGTCAGCGCCTTCGATCTGGTTGTCGGACTGCTGATAGGCAATCTGCTGGCGGTGCTTTCCTGGACTTTCATCTGCGCGCCCATCGCCGTTCGCGTTCGCACCACCTTGTATTGGCATCTGCGTAAAATCGCCGGGCCGGGCGTCATGGTGATCTACAACCTGGCCAACGCCTTTCTCTTTTGCATACTCGCCGGCGCCATGATCTCCATCGCCGCCGCGGCGGTCGGCATTCCCTTCCAAATGCAAATGCTCAGTCTGACCGATTTCTATTCCGCCGATTGGGATTGGATAATGACGGTTTGGGGCGTCGGTTCAGTAGTCGGCGTTGTCGCCGTGCTAGGCTTCAAGCGCATGAGCCAATTTTCCTGCCTGTGCGCTCCCTGGCTGTTGATTATATTCATCGCAGGCGCCGTCGCTGTCCTGCCTCAGCTTGGGAAAATCCATAATCTCTCCGACTTGTGGCAAATCGCCAATACAAAAATCTGGGATGGCGTCCCCAAAGAGGGATTGGAAAAATTCGGCTTGATGCACATTATCTTCTTCGCCTGGTTCTGTAATCTAGCCATGCATATCGGCCTCTCCGACATGGCCCTGTTTCGATTTGCCAGGCATTGGTCGTACGGATTCTATTCCGCGTTAGGCATGTACCTAGGGCATTTTCTCGTCTGGATCTGTTCGGGCGTCATGGTCTCAGCCAACGGATTCGCCATTGAACCGGGCCTGACGGCATTCAACGCCGCCGGCGTTGCGGGCGTCGCCGCCGTAGTTCTCGCCGCTTGGACGACCGCCAATCCGGCCGTTTACCGCGCCGGGCTGGCCTTGCAGATTGTCTCTCCCAACTGGCCGCGCTGGCTGACGACCGTTATTGCCTTTCTGATCGCGACTATTTTGGCCTGCTTCCCGGTCTTCGTCTTGCGCCTGCTCGATTTCGTCGCTGTCTACGGTCTTATCCTCATGCCCGTCGGCGCTATCGTTTTTACGGAACACTGGCTTTTCCCTCGATTCGGCTTGCCGCCGTTATGGGCGGAAAAGCGTAAGGTTCGCTTCAATATGCCAGCTCTTTTAACATGGATTATCGTACTTTTGATGTGCTTATTGCCCATGAACTGGCTTCATATTCATCTATTCTTCCGATGGCTGCCGGGCTGGTTCTTATCTATTATTCTTTACATATCTTTTTGTGTTTTATGGGATGTAAAACAATCTCCCCGGGAAGGAGCGCCGCAGTTATGAACAATCCCATTCGCTTTTTCAGCGGCGTCTTCGCCGTCTTAGGATTATTGATCTGCCTTGTTGCATCCCTTCGAGTCTTTTTCGGCTTCCCGTCGGGATTTTACCTTCAGGATTTTGCCATCTATAAAATATGGCTTAATTGGGGAACGCTGCTCTGGTTCATGATGACGCCCGTCTGGATGTTTGCCAAAAAAAGGTGACAAATGATTAATTCAATTTGTTTTGAATAGGCGTCCGCTGATGTAATAGAATTATTCTACTCTCGCCCAAATATATCTTTCTCCTAAACCGAAGACTTATTCTCCACGCTGCATCAAAGGGAAACTGGCGGCGCCTCCGGAAGACTGAGGCGTAATCGGCGGATACACGATCTTTTGGAATTTATGTAATTTTTAATCCTTTATGAGTAGCCTATAAGCATTCTATAAGCAGTCTATTCATCCTCTATAAGCATAATATCCCCCCCAAAAAATAACAAATGCTTTTTTATTAATTTTTAAGTATTTTTTGCATTTGTATAAATATCAATGAGTTATATCATTTGCTGCTGGTTCCATTGTCCTATATGTCCTTTATTAGGCGTTCGGCATATTATTTGCACTTAATACTGATAGAAAAGGCCAAACCCTCTGCGAATTGGGGATGGAAATCTGTAGGTCTCAGGAACCAAGAATGAGATGGTCGAGTTGTCTAGGCAATAAAGTAAGGCTGCTTGGGTTTATTATTAAGTTAAATGAAATAGGATGTCGAATTCTTCAAATCATCCCCAAAAACCATGCAATCAATTTTTATATATTACACTTATGTGATGAAGAAATTCAAAAAATATGGGTGAGAAATGATAGTGGATTTCGCTGCACCTATTATCAATTTTCAGATGTCGAAACATAGAGAAAACAGGCTTGCCTAAAACCTGATTTTTCAATGATTTGTTGGTATTGATGAATCCAAATTTCAAATCACCTGGGAGAAGAATCGCTGTGGCTTGGAATTTATTCCTTTTTCGCTATGTGGAAGCATGGAGAGAGAAATGAGTACATTATTAAATGTGAATTTAAAAGTCCTTCGTAGTTTTCTCGGCCGGATCGGTGAATTAAAAAAAGGACATTCCATCTCAAACCGCGCCTTTAGACGTAAATCTCGATTTCGAAATAAAACAAAACAGGTCATGAGTCGCCGAATGGGGATCGAACCGTTGGAGCCTCGTATACTTTTAAGCGGCGACGTGACGGTAGTGGCGACGGCGGATGCCGATCTCCTCCTGCGCCTGGATCCGAACGATTCGAATAGTGTGCAGGTGGTAGACGTTACTACCGATGATGTCATCCTTGCCTCCGAGTCTCTCGATAACCTGGGCGGATCGACCTCTGGGTACGCCGTGAAGATTGATGGAACGGAGCATAACGTTTCTTTGTCTTTGACCATTGATGACAGCATCCTGAATTTAGATGCGTTGTCCACAGTGGGAGGTGTCGTTTTTGAAGCCGGGACCGGGGAAGACACGCTGATTGTTTCGTTGGAGGAACTTTTATCATTCGATGAACAAGATCTTTCAGGATCGCTGCACGATGGTTTAATCCTTTTTTCCGGCGTCGAGAATTTAATTGATTCTAATGATTCAGAAGATGTCGCGAATCTCAGCGTTGTGCTCAGCCTAGGGGGAGATGACGCGGCCATCGAGGAGTATTCCAGCGATTCAAGCAAGCTAAGGCTTTACCGGACCGATGGTGGATCAAGCGAGTTGATCTTTAACAAGCCAAGCGAATCTTTGGAGATCCATCTCGGGATGGGAAACGACACTCTGCACGTGTTTGATCTCGGTACTATTGGATACGCGCTTACGATCAACGGCGGTTATGAGACGGATGCAGGTTTTATCGACGGCTCGGACGCTGTCATATTTGAAAATACGAATGCTTTTAATGGGAACGATCTGAAAGTCGAGGCGGAGATCATTACGGTCAATTCCTCGGTCATACTCAGCACAGGCAAATCCAATTTCACTTCGGGGAATATCGAATTTAAAGGCGAGTCAATCAATATTAAAGATAATTCCTCTCTCGACGCGCTCGGAGAAGAAGAAAACGACAATCCGGGCGACATCACGCTTACGGCCAAGGTCACCGACATCTCCGGCTTCTCGCCGGTGGACGTCTTTCCGGCGAGCGATGTAAAGATCGATGTAAAGACCGGCGCGGAAATTAAAGGGGGAGTTATCACCCTCACCGCCGACCGTACCAGCATGCTGGGCTCACCCCTGACAGTAGTAGCAGTGCAGTCGAAGACTGCCACTATCAATATCACCGGCGCCGCCATCTCGGGGACGGAGGTCACTATCGAAGCCGCCACAGCGGATCAAAAACCCCTTGAAGATGGGGATATGTCTTATTTCAACAACTACGTGTTGGGTCCAGTGCTCGACTACGGCGACGTGCTTGGCCGCGTGCTCGGAGCCATCCCGGTGCTCGGCCCCTTGCTCCAAGCGGTCTCAGTGAGCATCCGAAGCGCGGAATCCTACGTAACTATTGATGGCGCCACGATTACCAGTACAGGTGATGTAACGATCAACTCCACAACGAATGTGGAGAGCGCGGCCAGCGCTTCCGGCGGTATGAATCTGCGAAGCGGCGGAGGAGCCGGCAGCACCGGTTCCCAGGCAGCCGGCTCGGCTCCCTTTGCAGTCAGTTACAGCGAATCCAATGCAATAGCCATTACCGAACTGAAGGGCGCCACTAGAATAACTACAAACACCGACGGAACGGTCGCGGTAGGATCGAACGTTGAAAATACCACGGAAGCCGAATCGACCACCATGATCAATTCAGAAGCGGGCAAAGGGACCGTCAAAACCTCTGTCGGCGGCTTCTCGGTAGCGGTGACCAATTCAAAAAGTGTCGCCAATACGATAGTGGGAGCTGGCGTCGAAATTAATGCCATAGGCAATGCAAACATAAATGCGGTCGGCGATCTTGGCAACACGGCCAATGCCGGCGTCTCGATCTTCGTGGACGGCTTCGGCGGGGTGGGATTGGCGCTCGGCTTCGACAAGGTCGACATCCGGTCGGAGGTAAACGGCACGATCACTGCGGGCGGCGAAAAGACGGTGCTGGATCTGGAACTGGGCGGGATTGACACGGCCAACGACACTATCACGATCCCCGGACATAACCTCAAGACCGGCCAGGAGCTGATCTATATGGCGGTCGACCCGGAGGATGATCTGGATTCGCCGCTCACCGCCATTGGGGGGTTGGTCCCGGGCTCGACCTACCGGGTTGTGGTAGTCGACGAGGATACCATTCAGCTTGTACGTGGCGAAACCATCGACTTTAACGCGACACGTACGCTTTACGTGAACCCGGACTCCGTCCAGAGCGTCAGCCGCAAGAACTTCATCACCTTCGAACCGGGTGAGGGCTCCACGGTTAATGTCACTGACAACACCATCACCTTCGCCGGCGGGCACGATTTCACCACCGGCCAGGTGGTTGACTACTTAGTCGCTTCCGACGGAGGTGAGGCTATCGGTGGTCTGGAAAACGAAGGCACGTACATTGTCGCGGTTGTGCCTGACGGCTCCGGCAACCCTACTAACAGCATCAAACTCGGCACCATCAATGCCGATGACGAGAACGCTACTGCCGAAACCTTCCAAGATGCAGACGGCGAGACTTATTACGTCATCGACCTGACCGCCGGCAGTGCCACTACCAGTACGATGACGTTCA
>JAFGTC010000059.1 GCA_016934335.1 Candidatus Omnitrophota bacterium
AAGAGGCGGTTAAGGCGGAAGTTGTTACTCCCCGAGAACCTTTTTACGCGGAGGTTGATTCATCCGCCAAAAAACCGGGCGAGCCCGCCGCATCCGGGGGCGATGAAGACGAGATGGATCTGGAGACGCGCATCGGGGCGGTTTGGTTCAACCGAATCGGCCTGCTGGCCTTGTTGATCAGCTTCGGATTGATGGGCCGCCTGATCGAATTTCAGCCTTGGCACAAAGTCGCCGGAGCGTACCTGACGTCGGCCGTATTGTTCGGCGCGGGCTGGTTTTTTGAAGAACGATTGAGGCGCTGGGCGCGGCCGGTAATGGCGGGCGGTCTGGCGCTGGCGTTTTTCACGTCGTTCGCCGCGCATTTTCTGGCGCCCATGCAGTGCATTTCGCTGGGCGCCTCGTTAACCTTGATGACGCTGAGCGTTTTGGGGATTTTTGCCTGCGCCGAGCGATGGAAATCGGAATCGACGGCGGGCATGGCCATTTTTTTGGGGCACGCGGCGGCCTACACGGCGGGAGGAACGGCCGATTCATACACATTGGTCGCCATCCTGTTTTTATGCATCACGGCCCTGCTTTTGTTTCTGCGGCATAATTGGGTTCCCTTAAGTTTGTTTTCGGTTTTCGCGGCGTACGGCTCGCACATTCTGTGGGCCATGCAGGATCATGCGCCGACCACGCCGGAATTCAGTTTCTGGCTGAACTTTGTCTTTTTGGCTTCGTATTATTTCATCTTTCTGAGCGCCGATCTCATTTACCACCATCGACTGTGGAAGCAGGGCGGCGAATCCATCGATGCTTCACGGCCAAGTTCGGGGCGGCTTTTGGGGCCGGCTTTGATGATCCTCTTCGCGACCGCGGCGTCCGGCTTGTTTTATGCGACCAGCGTCTATTGGGAGCGGATTCATGCGTTTTATCTTCCCTTCGCGGTCTTGCAGGTTGGATTGATGTATTATCATCGATCGCGCTGCAACCGGGATTACAGTTTTTACGCGGCGGCCGCATCCGCTTTTTTGACGCTCGGGCTGGCTTCGTGGATGGACGGCCTCTCGCTCAACATGGCGCTGGCGATCGAAGCGCTGATTCTGCTGATATTGGCGCGGCAGATGCGGATGTGGCATTTGAATCCGCTGGCCCAGCTGGTATTGGCGGTCAACTTTCTTCATTTCTGGACGATGGACCAGGAATTCACCTGGCCTATTTATATCGGCTGCATGATTACGGCGGGCGTTTATTTTGTGAAATCGCGAATGGAGGAGACCTGGCCTCAAGATTTGATCGACCTGGAAGCATGGGAATCGAATTGGGCGCAGCGATTCGCGGATTTCATGATGCGATCCATGCCGGCATTCGCTTATGTGCACGCCTCGGCGGGGGCCGTTATGGCGTTTTCGCAAAGTTACCGGTTTTTCGATCCCGTGTGGGAGGATAGCGCCGTCGCGCTGCTGGGATTGGGCGCGACGATCGGGATTCTGGCTTTGGCCGCGCGCGCCTGGATTCCCGCCGTCTGGATCATGCAGGCATCGATCATCGGCTCCGTGATTAGCCGAAGAACCGAAGTTTCCTTGCTTCCCGGCTGGCCGGAGGCCGCGCATTTCGGGGGAACGATCCTGGATCAATCCATCGCGATTCCGATCATCGCCGGGGCGTGTCTCGCTCTGTACTTCGCCCAAAGGAAAAAGGAGCCGTCTTTGGGAATGCTGGCCTTCGGGAGCCTGCTGTTGTCGACCCCGGTTATTTTTGCATGCCGTGCGCCGGTTGATCCTCGGAGCGTCTATCTGCCGCTTTGGGCGGTCGCGCCGCTGGCTTTCTGGCCGATCAGCTATTTTGTGAGGACGTTTTCAGCTATGAGTGATTGGCGCTGGAACGAAGGAATCTGGGGGAGGCAGGAGCGGGAGTGGATTGAATCGAGCCGTTTGATCAGTTTGATTTTCGTCTTAGCGGCGGCGATTTTGAGCAGCCGGGTATTTTTGGTTACGATCGAATCTCCCGAGGCGGCGTTCGGGATTTTATCGCTGCTGGGGCTGGCGATCGCCGTCATCGCGGCGCAGCGGCAGTCGAACCTTTTGATTGAGGGGTTGGCGGCGCATTACGGGATTCTGCTGCATGCGCTCATCTATTATTTACGCTGGGATAAAATTTCAGATGGGTCTTGGGCGATTGCGTGGCTGCCGGCGAGCGCCATGATCGCCGCCGGAATCTTGTTATATGCGGCGCTTCGTCATAAACGGGCGCCGTTCGGAGCGGGCGCGCTGGTTTTGGCGGCGGCCGTGTTGGAGACGACCGCTGTGCTCGCTGTAAAAAATCTCACGGCCTTTCCGTACTATCCCGTCTGGCTGGCGACCGCGGCGTCTCTGTGGATTTTGGCGGAGGGGATGCGGCGGCTTTTTGCGCCGGAGGGCGTCGCAGACGAGGCGTGGAAGGATCGCTTCGGATTGGAGTTCTTGCAGCGAACCCGGGAAGCGCTGAGCGCGATTCTGTCGCTGGGAGCCGCCTTCCTGCTTTTCATGATCACCTACCGCCATATCGAATCAGCGGCTTTGATGTTATGGCTGATTTTATTGTACAGCGCCCTTTTGGGCGTCACGGCCTGGATGCGGCGCTCGGCGAGCCTGGCGGCCGGCGTCCCCCTGATGCTGTTCATGTCGCATATCGTTTATTATGCGGATATTCATCCCGGATCCGGCGTGGAGGATCACCCGCTTCTTACTCTCGTTTTATTGGCGTATACGTTCGCGGCGGCCGGTTTGGCGGAATGGCTGATTTATTATCGAATCAACAAAGCTACCGCGCAGATGCGAAGCGCTTTGATGACGGGCGCGGGATTCTTTCATCTGCTCGCTTTTGCGCTCGGATCATTTTTTCTCGCTCTGCGGGGCGCGATGATTTGGGAGGAGTCGTCGCTGGTCTTCGGCTTCCAGATGCTGCTCCCAACGGCGGCGCTGCTTATCGGACGGCAGTTCAAACTGGGATTGTTCACTGCGGCGGCGTTTGTCTATACGCTGATCTGGCTCTGCCCCGGCATGATCATACAGATATTGAATACGCCGGGATGCCAAAAGGATCTGCTTTACGGGGGATTGAGCGTTTTTGGATTGATGATCGCGATGGAGAGAATCATGCATTATCAGAAATCCGAAACGGCGACCCTACTCGCTTTCCAGGACATCCAGATGATGCGCCGCATTCTGATCGCGCTGGCGAGTTTCATGATGTTGATCTTTCTGACGGCGGCGGAATCCATTCAAAATTACTGGACTACGTTCGGTTGGAGTCTGCTGGGGCTGATCCAGATGGCGCTGGGATTCACATGGAAGGATAAAACGTATCGCCGGTCGGGGTTGATTATTCTGCTGCTTTGCATTCTGCGGGCGGTTTTTATCGATGTCGCGCAATTGGAAACCTTTTATCGCATGGCCGCCTTTTTATGCCTGGGCGCCTGCCTGATCGCCGTATCGTATTTGTATTCGCGCTTCGCCAAAGAGATACGGCAATGGCTGTAGAGTTGTTGGGCTGTAGGGCTGTAAGCCGATACGATCAAAAAGCCCCCTCCGCCGCGATTCGGAGAGGGGCTTTTTTTAATTGATTTGAAGTATATAAACGATGCGAGGCTGTTATTTGGGAACGATCATGTCTTCGGTGATTTTTCCTTCGTCCTGCAGTTTATCGCGCAGGCTGCGGACTTTTTGCTGGAGGGCGTGCTGGGAGATGTTATAGGCGCAGAATTTGGGGCCGCACATGGAGCAGAAGGCCGCCTCTTTGTAGTCTTTATCGGGAAGCGTTTCGTCGTGGTAGGCGCGGGCGGTTTCGGGATCGAGGGAGAGTTCGAACTGGCGCTCCCAGTCGAAGGCGTAGCGCGCGCGGGAGAGTTCGTCGTCGCGGTCGCGGGCGCCGGGGCGTCCGCGGGCGACGTCGGCGGCGTGGGCGGCGATTTTGTAAGCGATGCAGCCCTGCTTGACGTCTTCGAGATTGGGAAGGCCTAAATGTTCTTTGGGAGTGACGTAGCAGAGCATGGCGCAGCCCGCCTGGCCGGCCATAGCGGCGCCGATGGCGGAGGTGATGTGATCGTAGCCGGGAGCGATGTCGGTGACCAGCGGGCCCAGCACATAGAAGGGCGCCTCCTGGCAGATTTCCATTTGCTTCTTGACGTTCATTTCGATCTGGTTCATGGGGACGTGGCCGGGGCCTTCCACCATGACTTGGACGTCATGCTCCCAGGCGCGCCGGGTGAGTTCGCCCAGAGTTTCCAATTCGGAGAACTGGGCGTCGTCGCTGGCGTCGGCCAGGCAGCCGGGGCGCAGGCCGTCGCCGAGACTGAAGGCGACGTCATATTGTTTGAAGATTTCGCAGATGTCGTCGAAGATCGTGTACCAGGGATTTTCGCGGTGATGATGCATCATCCATTGAGCCATGATCGAGCCGCCGCGGCTGACGATGCCGGTGATGCGGTTCAAGGTTTTGGGGATGTAGCGCAGCAGGAGGCCGGCGTGGATGGTCATGTAGCTGACGCCTTGTTTGGCCTGCTCTTCGACCGTTTCCAACAGGATGTCCTCGGTCAAATCTTCGATGCGGCGCACTTTGGTCAGGGCTTCATAGGTGGGCACAGTGCCGACGGGAACCGGGCTGTGATCGATGATGGCCTGGCGGATTTCGTGAATGGCGCCGCCGGTGCTGAGATCCATGACCGTATCGGCGCCGTATTTGACCGCCCACTGCATTTTTTCGACTTCGCCCCGGGTGTCGGAGGTGACGGAGGAATTGCCTAGATTGGCGTTGATTTTACAGGAGGCGGCGACGCCGATGGCCATCGGTTCGAGGCGATGATGATTGACGTTGGCTGGGATGATCATGCGCCCGCGCGCGATTTCGGAGCGGACGAGTTCGGCGTCGAGTTTTTCGCGCCGGGCGACATAGCGCATTTCGTCCG
>JAFGTC010000060.1 GCA_016934335.1 Candidatus Omnitrophota bacterium
ATGGCATTAGGCTACAGATTTTATTCCAAATATCTCGCGCAAAAAATATATCGGCTTGACGACTCCCATGTGACTCCCTCCGTCGCCATGGAAGACGGCGTGGATTACGTTCCTACGCATCGGGCTATTGTTTTTAATCATCACTTCGCATCGATAGCGGGCCTTTCGCCGATTCTAGGGCCGTCTCTCGCCGTGATTTGGGGTTGGTTTCCAACCATTCTCTGGCTGGTCGTCGGGTCGGTTCTCATGGGCGCCGTGCATGATATGTCGTCTCTGGTTTTGTCGCTTCGCAACCGGGGTCGTTCGATCGGCCAGGTGGCGAACAATCTGGTGGGCAATCGCGCGCGAATTCTTTTTCTGTTGATTATTTTTTTCGCCATTACTCTGGCCATGGCTGTTTTTGTGAAAGTGGTTTCGCAGCTCCTGCAGAGCAGCGCAGATAATTTTCAGACTTACCCCGGAGCGGTTTTCCCTTCCGGCATGCTGATGATCATTGCCCTAGCCTGCGGCGTTCTGCTCCGCAAAAAAGTGATTGGACTGCTGCCCGTCAGCATTATTGGAACCTTTTTGACGTTCTTGTGCATCTGGATTGGAACATTTCTCCCGATTCACATCAGTTATGAGACGCTGCTCTACAGTCTGCTGATCTATGCGTTCGCCGCCTCCGTCCTGCCGGTCTGGATGCTGCTGCAGCCTCGCGACTTCATCAACGCGTTCGCCTTGTATATCGGGATGATCCTGCTTTATCTCTCCGTATTCATGTTCCAGCCGCATTTCGTGGCGCCTGCGATCAATGTCAATCCCGATCTCCCCAGTATGATCCCCTTGCTTTTTGTCGTCGTCGCTTGCGGCGCGATTTCCGGATTTCACAGCCTGGTCGCTTCGGGAACAACTTCGAAGCAATTATCGAAAGAAACCGATGCGCGGCCCGTCGGATATGGAGCGATGCTGGCGGAAGGCGCATTGGGCGTCATTGCCGTAGTCGCCTGCACCGCCGGCTTGAATTCCAAGGAACAATGGTTGATTCATTATCAATCCTGGGCGAGCGCGCAGGGATTGGGAGCGAAACTTTCCATCTTCGTGCAAGGCGCCGCCAACCTGATCGCGAATTTGGGAATTCCCATCGAATTTGCGGCGACCTTCATTGCATTGGTCGTCGTTTCCTTCGCGCTGACTACCTTGGATTCGGGAACGCGTATACTTCGGTATAATGTAGAAGAAATTTCCGAAACCTTCCATTTGCCCTTTTTGAAAAATCGATACCTTTCCTCCCTGATCGCCGTCGTCGCTATCGGGTATTTGGCCGTCTCTAAATGGGGGACGACATTGTGGGTTTTGTTTGGGACGACCAACCAGCTTCTTGCCGGGCTCGCTTTGTTGACCGCCACCGTTTATCTCGTCGCCAACAAGCGTCCTTCTTGGGCGACGACCGTCCCCATGGTTGTGATGTTGATCATAACCTTCTGGGCTCTTCTCTTGAATCTCAAGAGTTACATCGCCAAAGGCGAAGCGCCGCTTATTATTGTCGGCTCCGCCATCTTGCTGATTGCTATAGGATTGATCTTCGAAGTAATCCTGTTTTTTGTCAAACGCGGCTCCGGCCCTAAATCCATGCCGGCGGAAGCGGAAGCCGAGGCCGAAGCCGCCAAATAAAAAATGATCGGCGCGATTCTTTTCCACCGGACAAAAATGTCGGACAAAGGAAAAATCTATGTACTGGATGAATCGAATTCTAATTGGACTGGCTGTTGGATTTTCCTGTTTATCGATGTTGGCTTTCGCGGAAGAATCTCCATTTCAAGTGGGGCCATATGTTCAGTTCCTCACTCCCAGTACGGCGAAATTATGTTGGCGCACCGAGCGATCCTTCCAATCAGTGGTTGACATCCGGCATGACGGCGTCGATTTCGATTCCATTCCGGTCGATTCTTCCCACGATCCTTGCGTGCTCCTCCAAGGACTTGAACCCAAATCGAAATACATCTATCAAATCACGCTGTTTTCCGGTGAAAAAGAAATCAAATCGGCTTCGCATGAAATCGATACAGCGATGAATTATACAAAATATCCTTTGCCGGATTACGCTTCCATCTTTCAAGACGATCGGAACGAATCCCGCGTTGAAACCCTGGCGAATACCATTCTGACGGCCGCCGGCGTCTCCAAAGGCTATTGTGTGATCTATGGATGCGTTAACGGACGTCTGGCTTATGAATTGGCGCGTCAAAGTGAATTCACCGTAATTGGATTCGATGATGATCCATCCCGGATCCAACAGATTCGGCGGCAGTTTATCAAAAACAATCTGTATGGAGTGCGGTTTACATTTCATCACGCTCCCTCGCTGGATCAACTTCCTTTGCCGGACGCTTTCGCCAATCTGATCGTTTCCGAACGGATGCTCCTGGAGGGCGCTCTCCCGGGCTGCGCAGAAGAAGCGGCTCGCATTTTGCGCCCATCGGGAGGGATCGCCTGGTTGGGATGGCCGGTGCAGAACCAACGGACTCCAGATGTTGAAAAACTGGACGATTGGCTCCGCGGCGTCCCCTATCCAATCGCTCGCAATCAATCGGACGATGTCGCATGGCTTTCATTCCGACGGCCCTCTCTGCCGGACGCGGGATCATGGACGCACCAGTATGGGAATCCCGCCAATACGGCCAACAGCGGCGATACATTGTTTGGCGCTTCGCGCACCGATCACATGAGCGTGCAATGGCTTGGACGCCCCGGCGCCGACTTCGGCCTCGATCGCAATCCTCGCATGCCGTCTCCGCTGGCCGTCAACGGTCGTCTTTTCCATCAGGGGATGAATCGATTGGCGGCGATGGACGCCTATAACGGAGCGATTCTATGGACGCTGGAAATTCCCGATCTTCGCCGCGTCAATATGCCCAGAGACGCCGGCAACTGGTGCGCGGACGACGACTATCTTTATATGGCGATTCAAGAGGAATGTTGGAAGATCAATGCCGGGAATGGGAAATTGGAGAAGGTGTTTCACATGCCTCGCCGCATCATGGAATCCACCCATGAATGGGGATTCATCGCCAGCCAGAACGATTGGATCTATGGCAGCTGCGTGAAGAAAGGTTCTGTTTACACCGAGTTCTTCGGCAACGAAAGCTGGTACGATCAAACTTCCGGTTATGGAACCGGCAAAATCTGCAGCGATCTTTTATTCGCATGCCGAAAAGACGATGGAAGGATCGTTTGGGAGTATGAAGGCGGCGTCGTGATTCATTCAACCATTGCGCTTCGCGATGAGAAGTTCGTTTTTGTGGAATCGCGTCATCCCTCCCTGAAAGAGTTGAAAACAAGTCGAATTGAGAACGCCGAATTATGGCTGGATCAATATCTGGTTTGCCTCGACTCCGCAACCGGCGAAAAAATCTGGGAGAAGCCCCTCGATACGCATGACGGAGTCGTCGTGTTTTTCCTGGCGATGACGGACGCCTCCATCATTATCTCTTCCTCGAGCCAGGGAGAGTATCATCTTTATTCGTTTTCCGCTGACAACGGCGAGTTCAACTGGCATTCTTCGCATCCATGGCCCAGCGACAATCACGGAGGCCACATGCAGCATCCTGCGATCGTCAATCAAACGGTTTATTTGGAGCCCTGCGGATACGATCTGAAAACCGGCGAGCGCATCACCGAATCCATGGGCCGCCACAGCGGATGCGCCACTTATGCGGCGACTTCGAATGCGCTGATTTACCGCGGCGATTCCCGGCGAATATCCATGTGGGATTTTAATACCGGCGAAGTGACGAGTTGGTTCAATCTGCGGCCCAGTTGTTGGCTCAGCGTAATTCCCGCCGGCGGCATGATCCTGGCCCCGGAAGGCGGAGGAGGATGCAGCTGCGGCAATTGGTTGGAGACGTCTGTGGGATTCATGCCTGCGAAGATCAGTCTTCAATAAATCGCATTTCATCAACAATGAAAAAGGAATGAAAAATGAACCTTTTCACGACAATATCAAATCATAGTTCGCCTATTGTCTGGATTGCCGCCGTCATTGTTGCGGCGGCGGCAGGCCTGGTTCAGGCGGAGGATTGGCCGACCCATCGCCGTGATAATTACCGAAGCGCCATCACCAGCGAGTCCATTCAGCGGCCTCTTCAACGTCAGTGGATTTCTTCGTCTTTCATTCCTCCTCAAACCGCATGGGCCGGTCCGGCCAAATGGGATTCCTACGCCAACATCATGACTCTGAAATCTATGCGGGATTTTGATCCCGTGTTTTACACGACAGTCGCCGGCGACAGCGTCTTTTGGGGATCGTCGGTGGACGATTCCGTTCACTGCGTCGGGCTGGCGGATGGAGCGGATCGCTGGACCTTTTGTACGGATGGGCCGGTTCGCGCAGCGCCGACCTGGTATAAGAAAAAAGTGTATGTCGGGTCGGACGACGGCTATGTATATTGCCTGAACGCGAATGACGGTTCGCTGGTCTGGTCCTTCAAACCCACGCCTGACGCTCCCCGAATTTCCAACAACGGCAAACTGATTTCTCCATGGCCGTGCCGCACCGGCGTCTTGGTGCAAGACGGCGTCGCCTATTTCGCCGCATCGCTGCTTCCCTGGAGTGAGTCCTATCTCTGCGCCGTGAACGCTGAAACCGGATCGGATCAGGGCGAGGGATTCTATATCGCTCGTCATCAGCATGCCGCCATGCAAGGCCCCATTCTGGCGTCATCGACCAAACTGTATTTGTCTCACGGCCGCCAGCAGCCGCATGTCTACGATCTTCAGACGGGCGAATTATTAGGCTCGATCGGACGCAGCGGCGACGGCGGCTGTTTTGCGATTCTCACGCAAGACGATGTTCTTTTTCATGGACGCGGGCAGAATCATAAAGCGGAAGGAGAACTGCGGGGATTTAATGCGCAGTCCCAGGATCACTTGGCGACGTTTCCGCAGGCCAATTGCATGGTCGTGAAAACCGATATGGCCTATTTGCATTCCAAGGGAGAACTCACGGCTTTTGACCGCGCCAAAAACATTGTCTTGCAATCCCAAAAAAATGAATGCCTCAAAAAAGAGGAAGATCGAAAAAAAGAATTCAAAAAACTGAACGATCCCAAAGCCGAAACTGAACAAGCCCAAAAACTTTTGAGCGATATTCAAGCCATCCAGAACGAGATCAAACAAATTGATCGGGAACTTCCCTCCACCATTGTCTGGAAAACCGATGTTCCGATCTATGAATCCATGATTCTCGCCGGTAATGTCCTTGTCGTCGGCGGGAAAAATCTTGTCGCCGCGCATGACGCCGCGACCGGCGAACTGATTTGGAGCGATGCGGTGGAAGGGAATGCGTATGGCTTAACCTACGCCAATGGCCATCTGCTGGTTAGCACCGATCTGGGCAATATCATTTGTTACGCCCACAAGCCCTGACCGGAAGAGCAGGGGACGGCGTTTTCTACACTCCAATCCCTCTTTTTTGTTCAAAGAGGACGGATCATTCAACCGCGCCGTTTGGGGGAGAAAAAATCTTTAGTCGCAGCAATGCGCCATCCCTCCGTCATAAAATCGCTGCGCATCATGACGCCTATCACCTCGCTGACGCCTCTTGGCAATTTTCTAAAACTTTTCTGTAAGAAATTCTCCTTGTTTCCCGTCAATTATTTATGAAATCGATTTTAGAATGGAGCTCCGAAGCCAAGTCGAATTCAGTTGGGAAAAAGGCTATGAACAAAGAACGAATTGATTGGGTGACAGAATTGTCCGAAACATACGGGCGCATGGTGTTTTCAAGCGCCTATAAGGTTTTGGGCAACCCCCAGGATGCGGAAGACGTCTTGCAGGAAGTTTTTTTGAAACTGCTTGGCGGCTGGGGCAAACGCATCAAACCGGACGCGGTGCACAATTGGGGCGCTTATCTTCGGGTGACGGCCGTTCGATGCGCCGTGGATCTTCTTCGCAGAAAACCGAATTTCCGGCAGGAAAGTTGGGATTATGTGCGGGAAATCGAAGCGCCGGGCGAAAACAGCCCTCGTTTTCTCGCCAGCCAAAAGCAAAAAGCTGGTTTTCTGCGACAGGCATTAAACCAATTGCCGGAGAGGGATTCCAAAATTTTCGCCATGCGATACTTTGAGGATCTGTCGTACGACGATATCGCAGGCCATCTCAAAATCAATGTCAATCAAGTCGGCGTTATTCTTCATCGAACCCGAGAACGCCTTAAAGAGATTCTTCAGCCCATCGAATCGTCCTTTGATCGTCAAACAAGCGCCGCCCCGGACCGATCGAGAACAAGCGAGGAGGAGGCTTATCATGCCTAAAAATAATAACCACAAATATCTCGAAGAACAAAATAACGTCCAGGACATGGGTGAACTCGGGGAATGGGTCGAGGCCGTACGCAGCGACGAACCGTCGGAGGCCGACTGGCAGAATGCTCGGAGCAGTCTGGCCGCCCGACTTCAATCCGAATCCAAGGAGAATGTTTTCATGAATCTCATCCGCAATGCGTTTGCGTTTCAATGCCGTCAATGGACGAAAGCCGTAGGATTCGCCGTCGTTGTGCTCGTAGTAATGGCGGGCGCAGGATTATGGGATCGGAGCGCGGGGCTCGCTTTTGCCGATGTAATCGAGCACATCCGGTCTGTACAGAGCCTGATTTTTACCTCTTCCGTGGAAGGGCCGAATCAACCGAAAATGACGTTCCAAGCGCAATACCTGGAGCCCGGCAGACAGCGAACCATCTCCCCGGAAGGAAATATTCTGGTGATGGATATGGAGCAGGGTAAATCGATGAGTCTTATTCCTTCAGCAAAGAAAGGCTCCATTCTCGATTTCTCCCAACTTCCTCAAAAACAGCAGTCGCAAACGAATTTCGTCGACTATCTGCGCAAACTGCAAAGCGGCGCCGAAATGATTTTGGGTCACAAAGAATTCGACGGCGTGACGGCCAAAGGATTTTATGTCGAGCAGGACGGCCAAAAGTATACGATTTGGGCGGATTTGAAGACGGGTCTGCCGGTATGGGTGAAAATCGAGATGGCGATGTATGGCGATATGAGCGTGATTTTGACCGATTTCCAGTTCAATCCCGACTTGGATGAATCCTTATTCGAAATCGCCTTGCCGACTGATTATGAAGAAATTAAAATGCCCGTCGTGGATGTCTCCGAACCGACCGAGCAGGATTTGATCGATTTACTGCGGATGATCGCCGAGAAGAATCAGGGCGAATTTCCCTCTGCTCTCACCATGCAAGACGTCGCCAAACTGCTTGGCGGTAAAATCGGCGACGGCGAACCTTCCCAGCAGGATATTCAGGATTTTTCCGCTCAGTTTGTCAAATTAACGCGCGGCTTGCTTTTCTTCCAGAAAAATTCCAATAACGATTGGCATTACCAAACGGACGGCGTAAAACTGGGCGATTCAGATCCGATTTGCTGGTGGAAGCCGGCTGATTCAGCGACATATCGAGTGATCTACGCCGATTTGACCGCTGCGGATGTTCATTCGAATGATTTTTGAAACTGATATAAAGATTCACACTGCAGCGGTGTTAAGAGATCAGGCGGTTCATCGGCCGCCTGATCTCTCTTTATCAATGAGCGTCCGGCATGGCGCATCGAACGGAAGGTGAAAATCCTCTGTTTGATTTTAGTCTAAGATTGCCTGTCGCACCTCTGGCTCAAATTTGAATTCTAAAAATAATGTAATAGATTCTACTCGTATTATTGTGAGAGTTTATCTCTCCGATTAGGCAGCATAAAGTAAGTCAATGATTTTTTGAATGTTAGCATCCGCTTTATGATAGGCGCGCTCCAAGCGGCTGTCGAGTGGAAACTTCCAATCAGGCTTATGATGGAAGAGTGAATTAGCCATCGGACCGCGCTGCAGCGGAACGTCGGCCCTTGCTCCATGCTTTTGAAGATGAAATAAACGCCGGTTTGATTCTTACGCTTGAACCGGCGCTGACAGAACTGAACATAATCCTCCTTGCGCACTTTGGGCTGGGCCCATTCCATCGGGATTCCTTGGTTTCTGGCATACGATTCCACCCAACTCTG
>JAFGTC010000061.1 GCA_016934335.1 Candidatus Omnitrophota bacterium
AGGCGGCGGGATCCAAGGCCGACGCCCGGCGCGATGTAATGGCCTTCGTCATCCGGCCCCCGGTGCTGAATGACCTGGGTCATCGCCTTCAGCAGTCGAGGCTCCACCGGCCGCTCGGGATCGACGCACGCGACGCCGCAAATTCCACACATAACTGATTCATCCTAGTCTCATTTAATTCGATGGCGCATTTACCATCTTAAAAGCAAGGCGTGAACTTACAAAGTGACAACAGCTTTTCATGTCATTTTCAGGCATTTCCCCTTGGCAGAGAGAAAGAAAACTTGATATTTTATCGATTGTATTTCAATTAGTTCTCTTTTGGAGATCCATGCCGGCGCGAGAAATCGCCGCAACATGCAAGACGGCCTGATAGATTTGCTTCGTTGGGCGGGAGCGAAATAATAGAGTCAATAAGAACAGGGGGGTTTGTACAATCCAGTACGCCGTCGGGATCGTGGTGCGCTGCCCGCTTCCAACCCTTCTCACCACGGTTTCGGCGGCTGGGATATTCAAGATGAGTCTTTTTCCCGGGGAAAGAGACAAATCATGATCGGTTCTGCTTCGGCATATTTCGGCGATGTGATACAATATGAATCTACAATATAAAATTACACCACCTTGAAATATGGAATCATAGGAACAATGGAAATACGGAAAGCCAACGTGGGAGACGTGCCGGCGATCAAACAGTTGATCGACGATCATCAACAGGAAGGCTTCATGCTCCCCCGCCCGCTCAGCGAATTATACGAGAACATTCGAGATTTCTTCGTCGTGGAGGAAGATGAGTCTATCCATGGCTGCGTGGGACTTCATGTGGTCTGGGGCGATTTGGCGGAAATCAAGTCGATCGTCATCGATCACCATGGGCGCGGCAAGGGATGGGGGAGGCGGCTCGTGCAAATTTGTCTGGATGAAGCTCGAACGATGCAGATCAAGAGAGTATTTGCATTGACCAAGATCCCGGATTTCTTTCTCAAATTAGGCTTCACGATTCTTGATAAAGCGGAATTGCCGCATAAAGTATGGACGGAGTGCATTAAGTGCCCCAAGTTTCCCAAGTGCGACGAGGTGGCGGTTGGTATAACCGCCTGCGATCCGGAGGATATGGCGGTTCCCTCTCCCGAGATGGAATCGGTGCTGCAATCCATTATGATTCCCCAATCGGTTGCAGCGCCAACGAGTCATAAGTAGACATTTATTTATTCAGTAGGAGTCATTATGTTTTTAGCCAAAGTGGTCGGCACCGTAGTAGCGACGCAAAAAGATCCGAAATTGGCGGGATTAAAACTTTTGCTGGTGCAGCATCTGAGTCTTGATCTCGAACCCACGAAATCATTTGTGGTGGCCGCCGACTCCGTTGGCTCGGGTACAGGAGAGGTCGTCGTTTGCGCCACAGGGTCATCCGCCCGTTTGACCGAAGTCACGGACAAACTTCCCGTGGATGCGGTTATTATGGCGATTGTCGATACGCTGGAGATTAACGGAGCGATCAAATACAGCAAATCGCCGGAAGCGGCGTCGGTGAAATCATGAATTTAGCCAAAGTCATCGGATCGCTCTGGGCGACCCAAAAGCATCATAGTTTTAACGGGATGAAGTTCTGCTTCATTCAACCGCTGAACGAACACCGGCAGCCGGCGGGCAAGCCGTTGATCGCCGTCGATCCCGACAACCGCTGCGGTCAAGACGAAACCGTCTATTATGTCGAAGGCGGCGACGCCGCAACCATCAAGCCCGATCACACCATGCCTTCGGATGCAACCATCGTCGGGATCGTAGACAGTCTTTCAACGGATCACAAATCATGAAACTCGCGCGCGTCGTCGGAAACGTCGTATCCACCCTCAAGCATGAAGCCTACGATTCACGCTCGCTTTTGCTTGTTCAACCGGTGAAGCCGGACGGGAAGCCGGAAGGTCCTGCGACGGTGGCCGTCGATTACATGGGCGCCGGCACGGGCGAATACGTGCTTATGGGCGCGGCGCCGGGCGCGGCGCAGCTGGTGTTCGGCATCAAGATCGCTCCCATCAAGGAGATGGTGATGGGCATCATCGACGATGTGGAAGTGGAGGGGAAAATCACCCTTCGCGCCTCCGACGCCAACAATCCCATCGAAACCGCGTAACAAGCCTATCCGTCAAATTCCCCTCCTGTTTTAAAATTCCCCGCCAGCGTAGACGCCCCCTCCCTTTTTGTGATAAAACTCGATTGATCGAGATAATTTATCTAAAATTCGCAAGGGGAGGAATCAGATGAAAAGCACGATTTGTCAGATCATTTTTATCACTCTTATCTTATCGTTATGCGTTCAGGCAGGATTCGCTCAAAAGCAAGATGCAGAGGGGAATCAGCTGATCGAAGCGCCTTTTACCAGCATCCCGCCTACTATTGACGGCGTGTTGAATCCCGGCGAATGGGATATGGCGGATTCCAATACCGTGGATTTCGAAAACCTCGGCATTGCCGGCGAAGGACTTGGAGAGACGGACGGTCCGGAGGATATCCAATACACCTTTTCGGTGATGTACGATTCGGATTATCTCTATGTCGGCGTTTCTGTAACCGACGACGTGTATGTGAGCGACAATTTCGGCAAGCAATACCGTTGGGATCTGCCCGTAACGTGGGCGAACGATGCCGTCGAGTATTTCTTTGACGGAGACTTAAGCCGCAGCGAAAGTTCCGCTCGCAACGCCCAGGAGACGGAAACGGGAGGCCAATGGATATACGGCACTGACTCGGATGCATCGCCGGATCCTTTCATCAGCCCCGAGTTGTACGGCGAAAAAGTAAGGCCGTATGGAACGGGCCCGGACGATGTTTGGTACGCCAAGACCTTCGTCAATGAAGAAACGGCAGATTGGTCGCAGGAAGCGAGGTTTTCTTTAGACATTATCGGATCGCCGTCGCCGGGCCGGGAAATCGGCTTCAATATCGCCGTGGACGATGTGGATGTTTACGACGAGCAGACTTTGGATCCGGAATACTGGGCTGAATTTCGCGATATTCAGCTTTATTGGACCGCCTATCTTTATGATCCGGGCATGACGGCCGAGGATGCAGTGCACGAATTAGAATGGCTGTGGGGTACGCTGAGATTTCTTGAAAGCACCGATGTCTGGGAATGGCCGCTGTATTAGAAAAATTCCGACATTTTCACCTTATCTTGTACGATTTTTCTCACAGGGATGCGAATTGGCATCCCTGTTTTTGTTTAATCCGTCGATGACAGTATTATACTTATTGTTGAATGCATGATTGATACATGTAGAGCCGATTGCTCCGGGTTGTGAAGAGGCGCAATTGATCCCGCCAGGCCCGCAGGCGAACAGTGCCGTCCAGGTCGTTGCGCAGAACATGCGCGCCGGCGTCGATGAGGCGATAGCGGGCCTCGTCGCTGGGATGGCCATAAGGATTTTTCCCCACTTGGATGACCGCGAATTCCGGCCGGATTTCCTTCAAAAAGGAATCGCAGCTGGAATAGCGGCTGCCGTGATGGGGCGCTTTGAGAACATCCACATCCCAGTCGTCAAACGCTTCACACAGCAGGCGCTCGGTCATCTGGCCGATATCGCCGGTTAAGAAAATATCCCATTCATAATACTGGCAAATTACTACGACGGATTGTTCATTGATATCGATATGCTTCGAGTCTTTTTCCCGGACGGGATTCAGCACCCAGAAACGGCACTGCCCGCCAAGATCGATGCGATCGCCGCGGCGCACCAATTTTCGCGGGACGGAGCGATCGTCAAGAATGGCTTCAAATTCGCGATACAACCCGATATCCGACTCGCGGCATCCTTCCAAGATCATGGACACGGGAAACCGGCGAACGACATCCCCCAACACGCCGATATGGTCGGATTGCGGATGGGTGACGATGATGAAATCGATGTTCCGCACGCCCTCGGACTGCAGGAATTGCGCCAGCCGCGAGGGGCGATGCGAATTTTTGCTGCGGGAAGCCGGTCCTCCATCGATGACGGCCGTGCGATGATCGGGCGTGCGAATGACGATGCAATCGCCTTGTCCCAGGGCCAGAAAATCCACCTGCAAAGGCTTCCATGGAGAGAAAACCGCCGGCAGCCAGAGAATCACAGCCGCCAGCGCCATGGCCAGTTGATAGGCGCGCACGGGGATAAAACGAATTTCGAATAATAACGCGCCCGGCCGCAGCAGCAGCAAGACTATCAGAAACAATGAAACGCCGCCGGCGGCCGGCAGCGGGGATGTCTCGAAGGAAAAACAGGCTTGGGAGAAATATTGAATCACGCTCAGCAGAAAGCCGGCCAAAACCTCCACGGCCCGCCCCAGAAAGATTGTCAGCCAGGGAATCGAGAAAAACATGCTCAACGTCCATGCATACGTAAGAGGCAATAGTATGGTAGCCAGCGGGACGGCGATCAGATTTCCTGGAATCGCGCCCCAACTGAATACATGAAAATAGGCGATGGTGAAAGGCGCCAGGGCCGCGACGACCGCCGCCGATGCGAAAATGGACTGCAAGATCCAAGCAAGAGGCTTCCATGGAATCCATTGATAGAAACCCGCGCCCCAGGGTGAAGCCAACAGCAGAATCAACACCGCGGCGAACGATAATTGAAATGAAGGAAGAAACAATTCGGCGGGATCAATGAGAAGAAGAATCATGGCGGCCAGCGCCAGAGAATTCAGAGAATCGATTCGCCGTTCGGTGAGATTATGACCTAAAAACACAAAAGCCATAATGACGGCGCGCAAGGCGGGGATTCGCGCGCCAACCAGAAACAGGTAGAAGACCGCCGTGGCGGCGGTAATCCAACAGGCCTGCCTGCGCTTGCATCCCATACGCTTGAGAACCATGGCGATGACGCCCAACATCAACGTAACGTGCAGGCCGCTGATGGAGGTGAGATGCGCCAATCCGGAGCGTGCGAGAGCGGCGGAGAGATCGCCGGGAAGGAGCGAACGGATTCCAAAACAGATGGAAGCCAACAATCCAACGCGATCCTCCGACAGGTCATGACGTCGCTCCATGGCATGAACGGCTTGATAGGCCAAGCCCCGAATCCAACTCCAGCCCGTGCGGCCCAGACGAAGAATTTCATCATCCGCGTCCAACGACATCGCACCCAGAATATTTTGCGAGAGACGGTAGCGCTGCGAGTCGAAGCCGGCGGGGACGCTCGGCCCGCGCACGGGCTCGATTTCTCCGGCGGCCTGCAGGCGGTCTCCGGGAAGAAGATTCTGCAGTTGATCGGCTGATGCCAGCAGTTCCAAGCGGCCGGGAAACGGATGAAGTTGATTTCGCTTGTTCAATGAGACGCCGGAGAGAATCGCTTTCGCGCCGGTTGGATAGATGTTCGTTTCTTCGACAACGCCCGTAACTACTAATTTTCCCAGACGCGAGAGCGAATCGGCTTCGGCGGTGCGGTTTTGCCACTGCGACCAACAGATCTGCATGCGAACGGCGCCGAGCAGGGCAGCCATGATCAAAACCATGCGCCAATGAAAATCGCGCTTCGGCCCCATGACGCCCCGGCGAATGACGGCGACCCAGAGCATGGGCGTCAGCAGAATCCCGGCTGTTCCGAGGATTAACGAACAAGGAAAGAAGCGAGCGTAGACCACCCCGCATAGAAACGCCAGGCAGACTTTCACCATAGGGCGCGGGATCGGCCGGATGAAAAAAGGTTCGTAAAAGTCGGACGCTTGCATGAGACCTTGGCTCTGCTAGACTGATCGAAGCATGTTGAAAGCAGGCATGCCAAAACGATCGTTCGGGTTTTTACGAATTTAGAACAGGATTTACTCGATGGCAATCCGTCTCCCCCGTATTTGGCAAAAATTTCAAAAGGCCAAACGCGATCCCAAAGGCGTCTATCCCGATCCCCGCTTGAAGGATCTGATCCTTTTCGTGACCGACCGCTGCAATATGCGATGCGATCACTGCATGTTCTGGCGGCGAATCGACGACCCCGGGCCGGAGATGAGTCTGGAGTCGCTGCGGAAGATTGCAGCGTCGATCGATCCTCTGCGAACGCTTGCGATAACGGGCGGCGAACCGTTTCTGCGCAAAGATTTGGGTGAAATCGTCGAGACCTTTTATCGCGACAATCGCACTCACCATGTACAAATCAACACCAACGGCGTTTTGATGGATCGGATGGAAGAGTTGGTGCGCCGCGATTTGGGAGCGCGCTACAAACATCACCTCACGTTTCAGATCAGCCTCGACGGTTTGGAGGAAACCCACGACCGCCTGCGCCGGGCGCCGGGCAGTTTCCAAAAGATTCTGCGCAACCTCGAACGGCTGACAGCCTTATCGAAAGAATACGCCTATTTTCGAACCGTGGTGTTGACCAACATCAATAAAACCAATCACCACCAAATAGAAGAATTATCGGAGATGCTGTGGGATGGGATCGGCGTGGAGCATACCTACGACCTGGTGCGCGGCGTCAGTTTTTCGTCGTGGAACATTCCCAAAGACATCCGGCAGGAAGAAGATCCGAGAGAATGCGATTTGCCCTCGCTGGACGAGCTGCCGTCGATTTATGAACGCATTCTGAAGGTGAACGAACGCGAAGGCAGGCCGTTCGACCAATTCATGCGCCAATTGGGCGTACAAGTAGACATGCTTCTCGGCCGCCCCGCGCCGTTTTATTGTTTATCGGCGGGGAGGACGGCGGGAGTCATCTACAGCGACGGCTCCGCGGCGGCCTGCGAGTTCACCACGCCGTTTGCATCGCTGGCGGATTATGACTACAATCTGAAGCGATTGTGGCTGTCGCCCGAAGGCGAAGAACGCCGGAAAAGAATTCAATGCTGCCGCTGTACGCATACATGCTTTGTATTGACGAGCCTCCAGGAATGGGAAGAACAAAACGCCGGCGCGCGCCCATCGAAAACGCGGGCGTCCAATCCATGAATCCATCCGCCCCACGCTCCTCTGCGCCATGCATATCCGCCGTCTTGATCAGTTGGAACCGCTGCGAACTCCTTCAAAAAGCCATCGATTCTTTGCTGCGGCAAAACTATCCGAATTTAGAAATCATCGTCGTAGACAACGGTTCTACGGACGGTTCGCTCGAATGGCTGCGAGAGAAAAGCGAAATCCAGCGGATTGAAAACAAGCGCAATCGAGGCGCCTCCGCGGCGCGCAATCAGGGGACGCGCCTCGCAAAAGGCGACTATATCCTCTATATGGATTCCGACGCCGAACTACGCACGGAAAACGGCTTAAAACGCTGCGTCGAGTGGCTGGAATCGGATCCGACCATGGCGGGAGTCGCCGGCGTTTATTATTCTGACGAAGATCTGCAGACGCTCTGGTGCTGGTCGCCGTGCATGGATTGGCAGGGCTATTTCGATCCCGAAGCCTCGATGAAGCCCAAATCCGATCCTCCCGTGCTTTCGACCTGTTTTTCGATGTATCGTCGCGAAGCCTTGCAGGAAGTAGGGGGATTTGACGAATATTTCTTTTATCTTTACGAAGACGGCGACTTGAGCGACCGGCTGTGGAAAGCAGGATACCGGCTGCACATCGATCCGAGCATCAAAATTCTGCATCATTACGCCGAACCGGGCCGAACGCAGCGAGACCAGTTGGATTACCATTATTATACGGAGAGACTGCGCCAGAATTTTCTCATCAAGAATTGGGGAATGCGGCGCTATATGCAGTCATGGAAGCATAAAATTACGCATTACAGGCAGATAAGGGGCCAATTTCCCTACCTGTCATGGTTGAATTATGTGGATATTTACGGTTTTCGAACTTTTTACTATTTAATCCGTTATTTAGTCAAAATACGTTACAGCCGCAAAAAGTGGATATAGTGGATATAATTGATCATTTATATCGACATAATAGGGATCATAATTTTTTTATGGAATATAGGGTTGACAAGAATCGGGGGTTTCCATATAGTTTAAGATGTCGAATCCCGTGGAAGCGGGTATGTGTGCGTATGCGCGCATCAATTATCATGCGAGTGGGATTCTGCGCCTGAAGAGTGCAGAATTAGAAAGGAGTACACCCGACATTTACCTCATTTGCTCCTCTGGAACTTGGTGATTTTCACCAAGAAAATCTTTACCCTACGAAAGGGGGAAAAGGCAGTATGAGAAAAATGCCGGTTCTCACAATGGTATGCCTGGTTGCTCTGGGATTGGCCGCAGCGCCGACCTTTGCAGCGACTGGAGCAGCGAACGATGTTCCTGATATCGTTCTTTCCGCAGGCGAAACCTCCAGTTTCGACCTGGCCGACTTCTTCAGCGAAGGTCCTTATGGTCTTTCTGGAGGAGGTTCAATTGATGGAAGCGTAGTCACAGTGGATGGAAGCGCTTCGCCTGTTACCTTCACGGGCGGCGCGGACAGTGACGACAGCGAAGTGATCGTCAGTTCGTTTGTCCTTAACGACATCGAAGTTGACGACAACAATCGCATCGTTGGAAAAGATGGCGGCAACATTTTCTACAACCCCATCGTTCCGGGCGGCGTGATTGAATCGTGGGTAAACCTGAACCTGCCGGAAGGCGGCAGCTCGGTAAGCCCGGGCGGTGAAACAGGCGCAGCGGGCGCAAGCCTGATCGCGACTGTAGCCACCGTTGACGGCGTGCTGACGGATGTGGGCGATGCGCTGGTTCCTGTATTGAACGAAGATGGTTCGTACAGCGTAACAGCGGGCGCCGGCTATGCCGGAACCTGGATCGTAACCTTGGGCGCCGTTGACGGCGCGAGCATGGATGCGGTTCATCTGTTGGCGGCGGAAGCCGTTGCCGTGGATGTTGCCGGCTTCACGGGCATTCCGGCCGGAACGCCTCCATTGCCGGAAGCGACTCTCGCCGGCGGCGTTGTCACAGCAGCTGCGGGCCAAGCCAAATTGGCGTTTGGCGCTCCGATCGAAGTTGGCGCTCCTGGCGACGTCGTGACGTTGACGGCGGATTACACTGCCACAGCCAGCGCGAATGTAGCGCTCGTTCTGTTTGACGGCGCGTTGGGCGCAGTGTTGGCTCATACCAACCCGTCAGGCGGAAACATCGCTACGGGCGTAACCAAGAGCCTGTCTATGTCCATGGTGACTTACACAGGTACGGTTATTCCTGGCTTCCAGGTTGTTGCCGGGGACGCGGCTGCGACTGTAACGATCGCCAACATGGCGGTTGTCAAAGCCGGTCCGGTCACCGATTACGCTCTGAACAAGGGCGCGACAGCCTTCGCCGACGATTTCGATGACGGCGACATTAGCGACTGGGGCAGCGACATTCTTGGGACTGGCGCTCTTGCTCCGACAGCAGATTCAGGCGCGATGAAACTCGCAGGCGCCGGCGGTATTGCGAACGCTCATATGATGGTTCCTCTCCAAGCCGGTACTGCCGTGGCTGAATGCTATGCAAGCGCCAGCGGCGCGGGCACATTTGCTGTCGTTCTGACGGACGGCGGAGCTCTCAGCTCTGAAACCTTCGTCAGCGGACTTGGCGCAGATGCTTCCAAAGTCATTGCTGTTGGAACCCCAAGCGCTCCGACAACTGGTATTTTGGTTATTCAAGCCGCGGGTATGGATGCGATGGTTGATGACGTCAGCGTTCGCATCGTCGATGAGCCTGCCGGCGCAGCCGACCTGAGCTTGTTGGGTCTGTAATTTCCCTTCAAGTTTACGCTTGATTTTCAAA
>JAFGTC010000062.1 GCA_016934335.1 Candidatus Omnitrophota bacterium
GGGTCGAGGGGGATCGACGTCTTCCCGGGGCGCCGGGGATGGATTGGTCTTGGCTTCCCGGCACTCGCGATAGGTGCGCCGGGCGAGATCGAGAAGATTTTCATCGATCTCGATATTGGCGATGGAGAAGGCGTAGATCGCCGCTACCATGAGAGGCGCCATGCGAGGTGAAATGACATTGGCGCCGGGGAGGAAATAGTGGATTTTGCGGCGCACCAGCTGCCAGTAATAGGAGGCGTCGCTGAAGAGTCCGCCGCTGAGAACAATGTCCACGCGCTCGGGAAAGGAGAGGCGGCGGTGGAGAGCATCGACGAATCGGGCGAGATAATCGGCTTGGCGGTTTAAGATTTCATCGGCGAGGGGATCGTCTTCGGAGGCCGCTCGAATGATCAGTTCCGCAAGAGCGGCGATGCGGTCGCGCGAAGAGGCGTTTGAGTTGACCCAATCGATCAAGTCGCTGACCTGATGAAAGCCCATGCAATCGAAGAGAGCCTGTTGAAAGCCGACTTCCTGCAGAAGGCCGTCATGGCATTGAACGACGGCCTTGAGGCCCTCCAATCCGATGTGATATCCGCTGCCTTCGTCGGAGAGTTGGGCGCCGTAGCCGCCGATGCGGCCGTCGCGGCCGTCTGGGCTGCGCCCGTAAACCATGGAGCCGGTGCCGGCCAGGACGATGATGCCGGTTTCGGCGAGGGCGCCGCTGATCAAGGCGATTTCCGCATCGCTGAGAAGCAGGCATCGATCCAGGCCGAACAGTTCATCAAAGAGCGGCTGCAGGATGGCCCGATCTTTTTTTTGGCCGGCGCCGGCCAGGCCGAGACAGACGCCGAGGCATTCATCCGGCCGGGCGCGGGCGGTTTGCAGGGCATCGTTGAACAGACGCTTGACGCTGGAAGAGACCTGGCTTGCGCCTACATAATGATAATTAAGCGCGGGGCCTGTTCCCGCGTAGACCACTTTGCCGAAATCGGTCATCAAAACCGCGCGGCTTTGGGTTCCTCCACCATCGATACCGAAAACGTAAGGCATAATTCTTCCTTCAATATCAAAAAAGCCGTAAAAACGGTTTAGCGCCTCGCGGCCGATTCATTCCGCCCGCCCCCGACCTTCCCTTCCACGGGAAAGCGGGCGGGATGGCTGAGAGAAGCCAAATAAGATCGATCCAGCCTGTCTTTCAAAAGCAAGCTAAATAGATAACCCTGCTGCATCATGAAGTAAAATCCGCATGGAGGCCGGCGGCGGCGCATGCGAATCATTCAAAAATTCTTTTCATGAATCTTCGCCATGGTCGCCGATGCGTTATTGATTTTTGGATCGCAGGTTTTTATTGGATACTTCCAAAAGTTGGATGCGCGTATTCAAGTCAGTTATTTGCATTTCGTAGTTTTCGCGAAGTTCCTGGATCTGTTTTTCGTAAAAAGTTTTTAGCTGCTGCAATTCTTTTTCGTACTTACGAACGATTTCATCAATGACCGCGGTGGACGCTTGAGCGACCTGGGTGGGCGCCGGCCGCGGGGTGGCGGTCGGGGTGAGAGAGATTCTCGACAATCCGTTTTCGGTGAGGGATTTCACACCGCCCTGAGTCATGACATAGCCGACGACCAGCAGAGCGACGACGCTGACCAGACCTAAGGTGAAAAGGACGTTGCCGCCGCCTGAATCGCCGTAATCATTGTTTTTCCGTCCCCTCTGACTCATCGTTTTGCGCCTCCATCTCCGAAGAAGCCTTCTCTGTAAGATCAAATGTGAAAGAGTGCCGGTCTGTAAATTTGCCCGGCGTGATCGTGGCCACAAAGTCGAGAGGAAACCATAGATAGGCGGGCGCTCTGAGATCGACGATCTCTTCTCGCCTGCCGTAGTCGGGATGGTCGAGGGTGATTTTATGAGCCCCCAAAAAGTCGACGGGAAACTCGACCGGGGTGACTCCTTTGGGCTGATAGTCGTAGTGAACCTGGGCGCCGGGTGGGATGCTATCCACACGCACCGTCGATGTATAACAACCCTCAACCAAACCAATTAAGACAGCAATCGCGATAAGACGCCTCATTCCAATCGTCTCCGTGACATCCATTAACAATTACAGCCGATATAACATTGAATGTCAATGGATTTTTGTCAATCATCGTTACTCTAAGCCATTATAATTATTCCAGGTTTCCCGGATTACGTTTAGGTCTGTGACCGCCTGGACGACGACTTTTCCCATTTCGACGGGGAGAACGAAGCGCAGGGCGCCTTTTTCGACTTTTTTGTCGCGGAGCATGCCGTCGAGCAGGGCCTCGGCCGAAAGGCCGGGTTTTTGCAGGGGATAGCGGGCCTGGACGAGAATATCCCGGATGCCGTCGACGACCGGAGCGGGGGTCAGGCCCATTTTTTGACCGAGCTGCGCTTCCAGCAGCATGCCCAAAGCCACCGCTTCGCCGTGAAGATAAGTCTGGTAGCCTGTCAGGGATTCGACGGCGTGACCGAAGGTGTGGCCGAAGTTGAGGATGGCGCGCAGGCCGCTTTCGCGCTCGTCGCGTTCGACCACGCCGGCTTTGATGCGGCAGTTCCAGGGGATAATGCGGCCGCAGACGTAGCCATCGGCTTTGAGCAGGAGATCCAGATTACTGCGCACCGTTTGGAAGAGATCGGAGTCGGCGATGACGCCGTGTTTGATGATTTCGGCCAGGCCGGCCCGGATCTGCCGGGGATCGAGGGTTTGCAGGGCGTCGGTGTCGATGAGCACGGCTTTGGGCTGATGGAAGGCGCCGATCAGGTTTTTGCCGCCCGGATGGTCGACGCCCACCTTGCCGCCGACGCTGGAATCGACGTCGGCCAGCAGGGTGGTGGGAACCTGAATGAAGGGGATGCCGCGCAGGTAGGTGGCGGCCGCGAATCCGGCGACGTCGCCGGGCACGCCGCCTCCCAGGGCGATCAGGCCGCTTTTGCGCTCGGGCTTGAGAGCGACCAGGCCGTCGTAGAGTCGGGAGACGGTCTGCAGATGTTTGGAGGCTTCGCCCGCCGGGAAGGAGAGGACGGCGGTTTCGAATCCCGCCTGTTCGAGCGAGTTTTTGACGCGGCCGCCGTACAGTTCGGCGACCGTATCGTCGGTGATGATGGGAACCGGCGAGTGGAAGCCGAGCGATTGAGCGTACGAGCCGACGCGGTCGATCAGGCCGGGGCGAACGGTGATGACGTAACTGCGTTCGCCGAGGCCGACGGTGATTTCTGATTGGGGAATGTTGGCGGTCATAGGTTTAGTAGGCTTCTTTCGCCCGGATGGGAGGGCGCGGTTATTTTCGCCGCGATCAAGCGCGGCGAACATCGATAGGATACATGAATCCTCTGCTAAATTAAGTCTATTTTTCACTCGGATAACATGAATCGGGGAAAGTATATCATAGGAATCATGAGGGGCCAGGCGGGGTTTGGCGCATCCTTGCATTTCGCTGTTCATTCCGATAGACTGGTGATAATTATACCGAGCGTATAGCCCTTTACCGTCCCCGAGCCCCTTCCTTTTTGTGTCGCGCGGGACCGCTGTCTGGCGAGCGCCGCAAATTTCTCAAAGGAGAATTACATTATGTTATTACGGACCAGCATGGCCTGGACGCTTTGCGCAGTTTTATTGACGACGATCGGCGGAATGGCGATCGCGCAGGACGCCTCCGATCCCGTTGTCTGCACTGTGGATGGGAAAAAGATCACCCAGCAGGAGCTTTTGGACGAGATCGACAAGATGGTCAAGATGGCCGGTAATCGGGTGCGCCCCGATATGATTCCCCAGCTGAAAGTCATGCTGTACGGCCGGGCGCTCAACGGCCTTCAGGAAAAAATGCTGCTGAAGAACGTGGCCGACAAGAAGAACATCGTGGTGGAGGAGAAGGATATCGACGAGCGCTATGGCGAGATCCGCCAACAGTTCGCCTCGGAGGATCAGTTCAAGCAGGTGCTCGCCTCGAACGGGCTGACGCCCGAAACGCTGAAGGAAAAGATGAAGGAAGATTTCCTCTATGTGAAGGTGCTGGAAGAGGAAGTGAAAGAGCCTGCGGCGCCGGGGGAAGAAGATATCAAGAAATTTTATGACGAAAACAAAGAAAAAATGAAGCAGGAAGAAGAAGTGACGGCTTCGCACATCTTGATCACAGTGGAGAAGACGGCCGCCGACGATGTGAAAGCGGCCGCCAAAGAAAAACTGCAGGGCATTCGGCAGGATATTTTGGACAAGAAAATCACGTTTGCCGATGCGGCGAAGCAGAATTCGGACTGCCCCAGCAAAGCGCGCGGCGGCGACCTGGGCAGTTTCGGGCGGGGGCGCATGGTGCCTGAATTCGAGAAGACGGCGTTCGCATTGGAAGTGGGGCAGATCAGCGACATCGTCGAAACCCAGTTCGGCTATCACATCATTCAGGTGAATGGGCGTCAGGACGAGAAAATGCCGACGCTGGATGAATCCAAAGATCAAATCGTCGAATATTTGCAGCAGGAAGGAACTCAGAAGGCTCGCCAGGAATACGTGCAGGCGCTGAAAGACGACGCCAAGATCGAAACGATGATTGATGAAAAAGCCTGGGCTGACAAATTCGGACCCAAGGAAGAGGAAAAAGAAGAAGGCCAGACGCTGCAGCTTTCGCCGGATGATTTGAATCCGTAAGCGAAGCGGCGGTCAAGCAATCCATTCTCAAGGGCGCACATTTCGTGCGCCCTTGTTTATTTCCGGGCGATATTAAAACGCTTCCCGGCCGGCGGGCGGCTCTTTCGCTTTGGGAGGGACGATCATTCCGCCGCCCAGGATTTCGTCGCCGCGCGAGAGAACCAGAGCCTGGCCGGGGGCGGCGCCGTATTGGGGTTCGTCGAATTGAACGGCGAAGCCGAATTTGTCGAGAGAGGTCACGGCGGCGGGGGCCGGTGTGTGGCGCGAGCGAATCTGGCCCAATACGCGCTCGCCGAACCGGGGGGGTGTGATCCACCGGGCGCCGGATGCGCGCACCTCGCGCACGGCCAGATCCTCCTTGCGGCCGACGATGACGGCGTTGCGGCGCGGATCGATGCGGCAGACGTAAAAAGGGCCGTTGGTAAGCCCGATGCCTTTTCGCTGCCCGACAGTGTAATGGGATAATCCGCGGTGCGCTCCGAGCCGATTGCCCTGCCGGTCGAGGATGGGGCCTTCTTTTTCATCGAGACGATCGGCGAGAAATTCGTTGTAGGTGCGCCCGGCGGTGAAGCAGATTTCCTGGCTGTCGGGCTTTTCGGCGGTGGCCAGGCCGATTTCACGGGCGATGGAGCGCACTTCGTCTTTGGTGATTTCGCCGAGGGGAAAATGGATGCCGGCGAGCAGATCGCGGCGCACGCCGTGCAGAAAATAGCTCTGATCCTTTTCGCGGTAGACGGCCCGGAAGAGATGGGGCGCGCCGCCCGCATCGATGACAAGGCGGGCGTAATGGCCGGTGGCCACGCCGCCGCAGCCGCGTTCGCGCGCCAGTTCGAAGGCTTCTTCGAAGCGTACATAACTGTTGCAGTGGACGCAGGGATTGGGAGTCAGGCCGGCCTTGTAACTTTTGATGAAGGGCTGGATGACTTTGCGGTCAAACTCTTTCATGGTGTTGACGGCGCAATGGGGCACGCCCAGTTTATCGGCCACGGCGCGGGCGTCGCGGATGGCCTGGCGCGAACAGCAGCCGTCGGCGGGGTGAACGGGCAGCGAATCGATTTGGTTCATGGTGATTCCGAGGACTTCGAAGCCGCGCCGCTGGAGCAGCACGGCGGCCACGCTGCTGTCGACGCCGCCGGACATGAGAAGAAGAATGCGGTTGTTCATGGGGTGCAAATCATTTATGGGGTGCAAATCATTCAAGGGGGACAAGTCATTCAAGCCTTTCGGATTGGATTCGTTTTTTTCGTCTACAGTATAATTCCCGGCGATGGAAAACGAATGTTGAATAAGCGGGGGCGGGGATGCCGAGATATAGATCTGGAATGACCATGGCGTGAAACGCTATGTCATCGAAAATGACGATCTTTCAATACGCAGTCAAGTTTCGTTATGAAGATTCCATTATGGATAAGGCCTGGCGATGCGGAATCCCAGGCTGGTCAGCGCATTGCCGGTTGAATAGATCGACCGCGAGGCTGAGCGGCTGAATTGCGCCGTTAAATTCCAATCGCCTCCCCGAGCGACATTAGCATATCCCGAGGCCGGTCCGCGGGGATCGGTTTGCGGTCCGCGGGGGGAGGGATCTTCCCAATAATCCATGCACCATTCCCAGAGATTTCCGTGCATGTCATAGAGGCCCCACGGATTGGGCAGTTTCAAACCGACTTCTTTGGCATACTCGGGATAGCCCCGTTCGCCGTTATTAGCGCAGTACCACATGAATTTGTCGTGTAATTCGGAAAAACCGCAATAGTCGCTGGAATCCAATGCGTCGCCGTGCGAAAACCGGGTTGTCGTTCCGGCGCGGCAGGCATATTCCCATTCGGCTTCGGTGGGAAGTCGGTATCCATCTGCCTCCCAATTCACGGTCCAAGTCGCTTCGTCAAAAACAGGCTGCCTGTTTTCCCGTTCGCTTAAACGGTTGCAAAAGCGCGCGGCGTGATGCCATGACGCATAATAGAGGGGGTAATTTTCTCCCGCACCGAATTGCTCATTCGCCAGGCTGTCTTCCATGACAGATTCCCATTGCGCCTGCGTTACTTCATAAATTCCCAAATAGAAATCTTTGGTAATCGCAACTTCATGAGGAGGCCATTCGTCCGGCCAGCGGCCTTTTTCATCCAGGGCGCTGCCCATCGTATAATTCCCTGCGCGAATGCGGTTAAGCGTGAGCGGCTTCGCTGTTTCCGGCAAATCAAGATTGACGATAATGACGTCTTCTCCGGTTTGATTGATGACTGTTGGAGTTGGAGAGGAATCCGCCTGGACGGGCGTCGGCGTGGAGGTTGGCAGTGAAACGGGGATGGGAGTTGGAGTAGACGTGGAAACGGGCGCTTCCGTCGGCGTAAAATCGATCTGAACGTTCACAGCGCTGCGCATGATTCGAAATCCGAGGTTGGTATGACGAATTTGGAATTTGTCACGATAGGCCGACCGGCAATACAAGGCGAAATCGCCCCAATATCCATCGCGACTGACGCGCCAGAATCCTTCGACGGGGCCGCGAGGATCGACTTGCGGCCCGCGATCGTAGGGATCCTCCCAATGGTCGGTGCAATATTCCGACACATTGCCGTGCATGTCGTACAATCCCCACGGATTCGGCCGTTTGAGGCCGACTTCTTTGTTTCCATAGGGATTGCCGTCGCGGCTGTTGTTTCCGCAATACCACATATAATCGTCGTGCCATTCGGTGTTCATGCATTGGTCGCTGTCTTCCGTCGCATCGCCGTGCGCATAGCGGGTCGCCGTCCCGGCGCGGCAGGCGTATTCCCATTCGGCTTCGGTGGGAATTCGATATCCATTTGCCTCCCAATTGATTTCCCACGGTTCGAAAGCGTCGCCGGTCGCGATGTAGCAGGGAATCAATCCTTCGTTTTCACTGAGGCGGTTGCAAAATTCCACACAGTCGTCGAACCAGACATTGTTGATGGGATAATTGGGGCCCACGCCGTATTGTTCATACACAGGATTGAATCCCATAATGGATTCCCATTGGCCTTGGGTGACTTCGCAAGCGCCCATAAAGAAGTCGTTTGAAATAGTCACCTGGTGCGGGGGCCATTCTTTTTCGCCGTCGCGGCCGATTTCATTCAAAGGACTGCCCATGGTGAAGCTGCCGGCGCGGATGCGCACCATCTTTAACGGCGCAGCGTCTTCGGGCAGGTCTAAGGGAACTACGTGAGCATCCCCCATCGGCGGAGAGTCGACAGTGGGCGTCGGAGTCCACTGTTCGGGAACTCGAGTGGGGCTTGGCGTAGGCGTCGGGAATGCCGGGCCGCTCGGCGGCATCATAATGACATCGGGATCCTCCTCGCCCCCGCTTAAAAATTCTTCGTTATAAAACTGCCCTTTTTGCAGGAGATAAATTTCAAAATTATCGATGTAGACAGTGAGAGGCTCTGTTTCGCTTGTATTGAGGATTTGAATCAAGGGTTGAAATCCGGTTTCGGAAGGGGGAACGAAGAAATCGGAAAGCCGGCGGTATCGATTTTCGAAAAAAACGCCGTTCATCGGAGTAATTGTGGAGACGAAAAGATTCGCACCTTGATCGATGGAAGCGAGGTAAACGGAAGCGAAGGAGGAATCGGTTCGAATGGAGCAGCGAATCAGCGCGGACTGGCTCTTGAGAATCCGCGCCGCAAAAATCATCGCTCCTTCTCCCGGCTGCGCTTGAATGATGACGCCGCGTCCGTCTGTGGCGCCCTCAAATGAGTTATCGACCGGGATGTCGCCGAAAGTTACATCCGCTTGAGGCATCGAATTGAAGCCGGGGCCTTGAATATCAATGCCATTTTCCTCCACCGTGCTGCCCGAAAAATCGTAGAGAATGGGCTCTTCTTGAGAACTCGCCCATGCGGCGGAAAGAAAAAGTATCGAGATAATTAGAATGAATTGTAGGAATTTATCCATGAGATTTCCCTCCATCAGATTCAATTAGATCCATTAAATATTCTGCTTACGGCAGCGCTATTTTTCATGATTAAAGCGTAAATAGCCAAAGAAAGATATTTTATTTCCATTTATTTTTTTGCGGAATCAAAATATCATTTTTATAGGAACATTGAATTTTGATAAGCATGGCAGGCGAGCGCCCCGCTTCCGGCATTGGAATTCCGGCATTGGAATCAAGTCGGAAGCGGGGCGTTCGGCGCTTTATCTGGCTTTATGAAATCATGTATAGTGCGCGCAGGGGCAGCCTTCGTAGGGGCTGTCGGGGAAGGCTAAATCGCCGCGGGGATGGGCCATGGTGAATTTCTTCTGCTCATCGAGAAAGACGGATAAACGCTGAGACGCCATTTCCTGCAGCTGCGCCAGTTCCTCCGGGGTGGGCTCCCGGTAGGCTTTCGCCGCGATCGCCGTTTTGTCGAAAAGGTCGATGAAGCTGGCGGGAATCACGGCGACGACATTCTTCCGGGAGGCGCTGAAACGCACCGCCAGATCGATTTCGTGTTGATCCTCCAACGGCCGATACCACCATTTGCGCGTATTTTCGACGCCTCCCGGCCAGCGGCCGCCGCAGATGGCCTTCATGGCTAAAATGGCCGCTCCCTGTTTTTCCGCTGCTTCGATGACCTCTTTGCCGAATCCGAACGAGTAATATTCGACAAAATTGATGGGGAACATGACCGAGTCGAAGGGGAAAAGTTTGAAGGCTTCCAGCGCGCTTTTGGAGGTGTGGGCAGAGAAGCCGATATAGCGGATTTTGCCTTCTTCTTTGGCTTTGAAGAACGTTTCCATCGCGCCGCCCGGTGCGAAGGCTTGTTTGACTTCATCGGTGGAGCGAAGGTGATGCATTTGATAGAGGTCGAAATAATCGGTATTGAGGCGCTTCAAGGAGCGTTCGAGCTCCAGGCGCGCGCCTTCCTTGTCGCGCATTTTGGTTTTGCAGGCCAAAAAATAGCGGCTGCGTTCAATGCCCTGCAGGCCTTTGCCCATCTTTTTTTCGCAGTCGCCGTCCCGGCCGTAGGCGGGGGCGACGTCAAAGAAGTTGAGGCCGCGATCCACAGCCCGGTGCAGTTCTTTCGTGCAAAAATCCTGTTCGTAGTGCATCAGACAGAGGCCGGGGAAAACAACCATGGGCAGTTTTTCTCCGGTTTTTCCATATTCGCGCAGGGGGATTTCGCAGGTTTCATCCTGCCGATTTTTAAATCCGACGGCGCCAGCCAGCCGGGATTGCAATCCCACGGAGCAGGATCCCGCCACGCCGCCGACCATTTTCAAAAAAGGACGTCTTTTCATTGTGTCCACCTCTTTCTCTCAAGAATGCATCAGTGTAATCGCATCGGCTTTATTATGCCATGAACAAATTATGCCATGAATAACAGGAAGCAAGTCAACGGGCGCGCTTCAGTCAAGTTTTTTTGGGCGTTGACGGCCATGGATGGATGCGAATGAGCAGGCATCCATTTTTTTCTCCAAGAGAGGCGAAGGCTTCTGTTTACAGGCGCAGAGCGATTCGGGATAATGGAGCCATCTTATTCCCGTTGGAGACGCTGATATGACCGCAATGAAAAATCAACGCTTGGCTTTTTTTCTTTTTTGCATGGGATTCTGTCTGGTTCTGGCGCCGTACGTTAATTCGCAAGAAGAGCCATCCCTGCAAGCTCATCACGAATATCACCGGCAGGCGGTGGAGCGAGCCAACGCCTCCGTGGCGGAAGCGCAGAAAAAAGTGGAGGGCGATGCGACGCGCCCCGCGTATCACTTCCAGCCGCCGGCGCTTTGGAACAACGATCCCAACGGCCCGATTCAATATCAGGGCGAATATCATATGTTTTATCAGCATAATCCCTATGGAGAGAATTGGGGGCATATGCACTGGGGGCATGCGAAAAGCCGGGATCTGGCGCATTGGGAGCATTTGCCCATCGCCATCGCGCCGTCGAAAGACCGCGGCGAGGATCATTGCTTCTCGGGCTGCTGTGTAATCGCCGACGACGGAGCGCCGACGATTCTCTACACCAGCATCGGCCCCGATACGCCCGCCGGCGACGGGGCTGTGCAGTGGGAGGCGATCAGCCGCGACGGGATGCTGACGTGGGAGAAGCATCCCCAAAACCCGGTTATGACCGGGGCGCTTCACGGCGATCTGAAAGTGCTGGACTGGCGCGACCCGTTCGCCTGGAAAGAAGGCGGCGCCTGGTATGTCGTGCTCGGCGGACATCCGAAAGAGGAGCGCGGGGCGGCTTTTATTTACCGGTCGGACGATTTGGTTCACTGGAAATTCTTAAACATTCTTTATGAATCCAAGCCGGAGGACGAAGAGGGCAATTGGGAATGCCCCAATTTCTTCCAACTGGGGGGCAAACGGGTTTTGATTTACTCGCCGCACAAGCGGGTTATGTATCATACGGGAACGATGAACGGCGATTTTGCGTTTCAGTCGGAATACCGCGCCATGCTGGATTATTCGAGCAACTTTTATGCGCCCAACTGCCTCGAGGATCAATACGGGCGGCGGCTGCTCTGGGGCTGGATTCGGGGGATCAAGGGCGACGGCTGGCAATGCGCCATGACCCTGCCGAGGCAGTTGACGCTGCGCAGCGATGGAAGTTTGGGAATGACCCCCGCCGGCGAGATCCAACTTTTACGGAAGAACCATCGAAGCAAGGACGCTGCGAAAGTTACGTCGGCGCCGATTCCCGTTGAGCCGATTCAAAACTGCGCCAAAGAGATCCGTGTGGTTTATCGAGGCGGCGCCGCCGACGCCTACGGCCTGCGCATCACGATTCCCGGGGAGAACGCCAGGGAAATTCCCATTGTGTGGGATCGGAAGGAAAACACGGTCGGGATCGGCGACGCCAAAGGCCCCTTCACGCTGTCGGACGGTGAAAGAGAGTTGGCGTTTGACTTGTTCATCGACAAGGCCATCGCGGAATTGTACGTGAACGACCGCGCCTGCTGCACGGCGGTGATTCCCGAGTTGAACAGCAGCGCCGCCGTGTTGGAGCTTTACGCAGTGAACGGCTCGGCGGACTGCCGATCGGTGGATGTCTGGGATATGGACTCGATGTGGAGCACGGGCTCGATGTGAAAATAGCGGCGAAGAATCGTTCTACAATATATTGAAATAGCCGGGATTATTCCAAAGCAATCCGGATTCCATCAATGACGGTCTCCTGCACGTGAAATTGGTAGAGGCCGTCGTTGTTTTTTAAATGGCCGATGACCAGATCGGCGCATTTGCCGGCGGCGATGGCGCCGGTTTCCGGATAGGCGCCGCAGAGCTTCGCCTGGTGGGTCGCGCAGATTCGTGCGGCGCGAACGAGGGCCTGATCCAACGGCCGCTCCGGATGATCGTACCAATGGCCGCGGGTGGATTTTGTGAAGAGCGTGACCAGCCTGCTGAAAACATGGTCCATGGCGGCGACGCTGCTGCACAAGGTGTTGGGGGGAGAGGGAATTCGGGCGCCGTCCGGCTGCAGATAGGCGACGGCGCGCAGGAAGTTGCGATGGGGATCCAACTTGGCCACGGTCGAGCCCAGGGTGAATTCTCCGGAGGGGATTTCTTCGAGAGAGGGGAACAGGGCGTCGGTTACGGCGACGATCTTATCCAGCCCCCAGCGTTCTTCGGTCTGGCGGATGATGTCGAGAATGTATCGATCGTCAACATGGACGCCGTCGACGATCAGTTCCTTGTGAATGGGCAGATTCAAGGCGCCTTCGAACGCGCCCCCGCCGCCGAAGGGTTTGAAGGATTGGCCGGTGGGCCCGTTGGTGAAATGCACCATGAACTTCAGGTCGTTTTCCTGAAAGGCCGCACGAATTTGATCGGCGGAGGCGGCGGTGTGTCCGGCGCCGACCAGGAAGCCGAGCTCCGCGGCGCATTGAATAGCTTTCAAGGACGCTTCGCCGTAATCGGGGACGATGTTGATGATTTTGACGGCGCCTGTCTCGTGGAAGCGATGCAGAGCCCGGATGCAGTCGCGGCGATCGGGGATCAGGCAGTATTCGGCGGGTTGAGCGCCGCGGCACGCTTCGTTGATGAAGGTGCCCTCGATGTGGACGCCCAGGAGTTTGGCGCCGAGGCGGCCGTTGCCGGCGTGATCCATCCAGCGGCGGGCGGCGCAGCAGTATCGCTCGAGCGATTCGGCGGCATCGCCGAATGTGGCGGCGTAAACGCCGACGACGCCGTGGCGGGCGAAGGATTGCATGGCCTGGCGAAAGCGCTTGACGATGAGATCTTCGTCGTCGTTATGGGCGAGCGACTGCCCGATGCGGTCGTGCACATGCTGATCGCGAAATCCCGGCAGAATATAAGGCAGCGGCGCTTCCCGGGCCGCATGCGGCGCGGGAGAGACGGACTGGATTCTGCCGTCATGCACAGTGAGGGCGTGATTGTAGAGAACCTTGTCTTCGGTGACGATATGACCTAGAAGCGGATTTGAATTCATAGTTGGACTAGACCGTACTGTTGAAAGTCTGAGCGAGAGTTCGCATCAAGAGTGATAGAGATGCGAAAATTCGATTTATTTTTTCGATCAGAGATGACTAATATTATAACTAGATAATGAAAAACCAAACTTTTGAAACCATTAAATTCCTAAACAAAATATGTAATAACTTACAACAATTTATGGCGTTTATGCGTCAATCGCTTATTTTCTAAAGGCGTAAGATAGTTTTTTAATTAAATATCTATAAATCCGTTCTGTTAAACTTACAATAGAAAAATTGCGGACTACAATTTACTCGAGCCTGCAATCTGCTATCTTTGTTAGGCTTGAAACACATATTATACTGAATTTTTTTGGAGGCGACATGAGTAGCGTTCCGGAATCACCTTTTTTGTTGCGTCGGTTCCAATCCTTACTCGGCATCATACCCATAGGCGCGTTTTTTTGCGAACACGCGTTTACAAACAGCCTGGCGTATTTTTATGGGCCGGAGAAGTTCAATGAAGCCGTTGAATTTTTACAGGGATTGCCGTTTGTATTGTTCATGGAAGTTTTTTTGATCGGCGTACCGATTCTCCTGCATGCGGCGATCGGCTTATACATCTGGATCTTCGGGCAGAGCAATGTGCAGCATTACGGCTACCTGCGAAACTGGCTGTACAGCCTGCAGCGCTGGACGGGCGTCATCGCCATCATCTTCATCGTCTATCATGTGTATAAGCTGCGCATCGAATGGACCTTGAATCCGGATATTCATCACATCAATTTCGAGTATGTACAGGAATACTTTTCAAAAGCCTGGCATGTGGTGTTTTATTTCATTGGAGTGGCGGCCTCCGCGTTTCATTTCGCCAACGGGCTGTGGAATTTCATGGTAAAGTGGGGAATCACCGTTGGCGAGCGGGCGCAGACTGCATCGGGATATGCGTGCAGTCTGATCGGCGTCGGCGTATTCGCATTCTTCATGTCGTCGCTGTATGCGTTTAGTTGATTCACGCAAAGTAGGTAACTAGGAAAAAGGCAGGAGCAATCATGGCTAAACCGAAGTTTCTTGTTGTCGGAGGCGGTCTGGCGGGATTGATGACAGTCATTAAACTGGCGGAAGAGGGGCATCATGTGGATGTGTTCTCGGTCGTGCCGGTGAAGCGATCCCATTCTGTTTGCGCTCAAGGGGGCATTAACGGAGCAGTCAATACGAAAGGCGAAGGCGACTCGCCCGACATTCATTTTTACGATACGGTGAAAGGCGGCGACTTTCTGGCGCACCAAGCGTTCTGCAAGGATATGTGCTACAAGGCGCCGGCGGTCATTTACCTGATGGACCGCATGGGCGTGACGTTCAATCGGACGCCGGAGGGTTTGCTCGATTTCCGGCGCTTCGGGGGGACGCTGTACAACCGGACAGCCTTCGCCGGCGCGACGACCGGCCAGCAGCTTTTATATGCGCTGGACGAGCAGGTGCGCCGCTACGAAGCGGCGGGCCTCGTCAAAAAATACGAAAACCTGGAATACCTGGGCATGGTCAAAGACGAGCAGGGCCAGTGCCGAGGGATCGTGACCGTCAATCTGGATTCGTTGGAAATTCAATCGTTCCGCGGCGATGCGGTCGTCCTGGCGACCGGCGGCCCGGGATTGGTGTTCGGGCGGTCGACCAATTCGATGATCAACACCGGTTCGGCGGCGTCCTCGGCCTACCAGCAGGGCGTCAAATATGCGAACGGCGAATTTGTACAGATTCACCCAACCGCCATCCCCGGCTATGACAAGCTGCGCTTGATGTCCGAATCCGCCCGCGGCGAAGGCGGCCGGATCTGGGTGCCCAAGAAGAAGGGGGACGAGCGCGAGCTGCGGCAGATTCCCGAAGAGGATCGCTGGTATTTTCTCGAAGAAAAGTATCCCCGGTTCGGCAACCTGGTTCCGCGGGACATCGCGGCGCAGGAGATTTACGACGTATGCGTCAACAAAGGGATGGGCATCGGCGGGGGGCACATGGTGTGCCTCGATCTCACCCACATCCCCCGCGAGGAATTGAATCGCAAGTTGGGCGGGATCATGGAGATTTACGAGAAGTTCGTGGGCGACGATCCGCGCGACATCCCGATGAAAATCTTTCCGGCGGTGCATTACAGCATGGGCGGGCTTTGGGTGGATTACGAAAAGACGCCCGACGGCCTGCTGGATCCCCAAAGCCCTCGCAATCACATGACCAATATTCCCGGGTTATACGCAGTGGGCGAAGTGGATTATCAGTATCACGGCGCCAATCGCCTGGGGGCCAACTCGCTGCTGTCGTGCTTGACCGGCGGCCTGGTGTGCGGGCCGGCCATGGCCGAATACGCGGCCGGCATGAACGGTTCGGCGGAGGATTCATCCAGCCGGCTCTTCGAAGAGGAAGAGAAGAAATGGCAAGAGCGCTTCGAAGCCTTGAAGGATATGAAGGGCGATGAGAATCCGTTCAAACTGCATCAGGAGTTGGGCGAAATGATGATCCGCAACTGCACGATCGTCCGCAACAACAAAGACCTGCAGGAAACGGTGGATGCGCTGGATGATTTCACGGCGCGGTGGAAAAACTGCGATTCGCTGGACGCGGGTAAAGCGCGCAATCAATCGGTGCTCTTTATCAACCATTTGTGGAATATGATCGAGTTGGCCAAGGTGGTCGCCAAAGGCGCGCTGATGCGCGACGAGTGCCGCGGCAGCCATTTGAAGCCCGATTTTAAGCTCGAGCAGCCCAAGGATCAGGAATCTCCCGAATATCAAGAGTATTTGAAAACCTGGCATGAGCAGAATGATAAATGGTTGAAGACCACCATTGCGGAATGGTCGGAGAAGGGGCCGCAGATCTCGTATGAGCCGGTTGATACAAGTCTGATCGAGCCGGTTCCGCGCCGGTACGACTAAGTCAGGATCGACTATAAACCGAGAGAAAATAGACGGGATTGATATTTGGTTGTGTGAATGGATGACGAGGTGAAACTCATGGCCAAGAAGGTTGAAGTTCGAATCAAGCGGCAGAAAGATAATCAGGCGGAGCCCTATTGGGAGGAATTTCATGTCGATTATCAGCCGAATATGAATGTCATTACTTTATTGCAAGAGATCCAACGCAATCCTGTGACCGTCCAGGGAGAGAAAACCACGCCGGTCGCCTGGGACTGCAGTTGTCTGGAAGAAATCTGCGGAGCGTGCACGATGGTCATCAACGGCCAGGTGCAGCAGTCCTGCAGCGCGCTGGTGGATAATTTAGAGCAGCCCATCGTTCTCGAACCCATGCGCAAGTTTCCAATTGTGCGCGATTTGCTAGTGGATCGCACGCGCATGTTCGAGGCGCTGAAGAAGGTCAAAGCCTGGATTCCCATCGACGGCACGTACGACCTGGGCGCAGGCCCCAAGCAGTCGCAGACTAATCAGCAGGAAATGTATCTGTATTCGCGGTGCATGACGTGCGGGTGCTGCGTCGACGCCTGCCCCCAATATACGCCCGACAATTCGTTTGTGGGGCCGGCGGCGCTGGGCCAAGTGTTTCTGTTCAATCAGAATCCGACGGGGAAATTTAACAAAGAGGAGCGGCTGGCGGCCATCATGGGAGATGGCGGCATCCAGGAATGCGGCAATGCGCAAAACTGCGTGCGCGTCTGCCCGAAGGAAATTCCTCTGACGACGGGCATCGCCAAATTGAACGGCGCCACCCTCAGCCAGGCGTTAAAGAATCTTTTGAAAAAATAGCATCCGGCTCGCCGGCGAAGCGGCGGGATTGGATCATAGGCTCGGATCATAGGATTGGATCAAAAGTCAAAAAGCAAGCGGATTTGTTCGATGGATGAACAAATCCGCTTTTTTTATTCGAAGAGATAGACTTTCAATTCACCCGATTCGAATTCCAAGCGGCCTCCGGGATAATCGGTTCGGCTCACCAGGAGATAAGGGGGGCGGGGGCGCGGGCCGTCCTCGGGCCACGGGCCGGCCGGCCGGTTGACCCAGTAGTAGAGGTTGGGGACGAGAAGCGGGATGTTGTCATCGCAGTAGAGGGTCAGGCCTTCCCATTTTCCCATTTGGATTTGCCGGCAAAGATCGTGGATTTCCATCGCGAAAGAATCTTGAACGGCGCGCCGGCGTACTTTGTCGACCTGATCGAAGGTGGACAGTTGAAGGTAGAGCAGGAATCCGGCCAGCAGCAGAAATCCCGCGCGGGGCGAAAAAAGAGAAACGGCGCCCGCCAGGCAGGATAAGCCGGCCAGAAATCCAAAGACCGCCCAGGCGCCTTCGTTTCTTATCTGGTAGAGGAAGTCGAGCGACGGCGCGTTGCTGAAAAAGGCGGCAGGATCGCTGAATTTCGCCCAGGAAGCGGGAATTAAAAAACCGGCGGAGAAGATCAGAACAATTGCCGTATAAAATCCCAAATGAAACAGGCGAGTCGACCGGGATGCGCGGCGCAGGACGCCGAGCGCCGCGACGACGGCGGGCAGGCTGACAAGATTGAGGTAAAAGATGTACCGGAGAGAGATCGACCAGGGTTCAAATCCCATGCGCTTGACATAATACCAGGCGACGACCACCGTGCAGGCCGCGTAGAGAAAAAGAATCATCTGCACGGCTTCTTTAAACGCAGGATCTCTTTGTTGGGGAAAAAGGATTGCGATCAGCCATTGCACGACGACTAGGCCGGTAATCAACAATCCGCCTTCGAGCCACAGCCCCGTCCAATGAGCGGAGAAGATGGCGAAGAAGGAAGCCAGGAGCGACGGGAGGGGATTCTGGTTGAAATCGGCGTAGACCAAGGAAGGGCCGTGGTTTGTAAAATATCCCAGCTGCCACCATGAGAAAACGACGAGAGAAAAGGCCGTGCTGAAGGCCATCAGGACGGGGGACGGATCGCGATCCCGCCGCGCGGTTCGGTTGGCGACCCAGAAGAGGGCGGCGGCGCAAAAAACGATCAGAAAGATGCGGGTGAGAACGAGCCCCGCTATGGCGAATCCCAAGAGAGCGCCGTCCCGCATGCGGGGCCTTGGATCCGTCAGGAGGCGCATCGCGTACAACATCACGCAGAGGGCCAGAGGAGCGGCGAGATTTTCGCTCATCGACCATTGGGTGTAGGCCGCGGCGGGATAAAGAAGATAGAGCAGGCAGACGAAAAGGCTGGCGGATGGATCGAGGAATCGGCGCGCGTAAGCGTATAAGGGGTACAATCCGAGGAAATACAGGGCCGGGTTGATCCACGATTGAATCATCTCGACGGTAAGGTAGTCGGAAGCGAAGAATCCGGGTGAAATCAAGAAGGGATAGAGGGGCGGCATGGGGAAATGGCGGTTGAGATCGAAGGTGGAAAAATGATGCAGCCCGAAGGCGAGTCCTTTGTAAAAAACCATATCCCATACGATTTCAAGCACGGGAGCGCGAAGGTTCGCGAAAACGCCGGTCAATGCGACGGCGGGGATGTACAGGAGGAGGAGGCGAAATTCGCCCCGGCGATTCCAAAAGATCGATTTCATGGCGTTTGGTCGTCTGTATTACGGCGTTTGGCGCCGAGTTCATAGAGCCGGATCGTTTCGTTGATAACGACATTTTCGGCGGAATCTTTGAGATAAAAGCGCAAAGCGTCTTTCTTGAAAAATTCCGGCTGTTCAATGATGGCAAGGTAGTCGGCGCCTTCCTTTTCGAATTGTTGAACGGCTTCGAGGGTCAGATCGAAAGGATTTTTGGCGACGCCGTTTCGCCTTGCATAATAAAGCAGCGAGGGATCGAACACATCGATGACGATTTTAGCGCCGGGCGGCGTATGCTTTTGAATCAATTGGGCGGCGTCCATCCATTGATGTTTGACGCGATACCAGGGCTGAATCATGCTGTCCCAATGGTACAGGCTGGTAAGCAGAAGAGCGGCGACAAACAGGATGCGTACAGGAAGCGCGGAGATTACGGATTTTTCCCGGGTTTGATCGAAGATCAGCGCGGAGAATCGGCCGGCGCCCCAGCATAAGGGACAGAAGATGATCAAATAATAGACATAATGAGGGGCCACGGCGATGGGGTGTATATCGAGGAGATAATACAGGAGAATCGTTCCCGTCCAGACCAAAGCCAGGCTGGGGATGCGGCCGCGGCGGAGGAAAACGCCCAGGACGCCGAACAACGCGCCGACGGGCCCGAGGGTGTAATACCAGAGCCCCCGCCAGACTTGCCGGAAAAAGTCGTAATCCCACCAGAGGGTGTAATAGGATAGACTGGTCCAATTGCGGAAGGTTTCCCGGCCCCATGAGTTGAGACTGTAGCTTTGAGGCTGCTGCATGGCCCATCCGTACCATAAAAGCGAAGGGATCAGCATGAGAACGACGCTGACCAGCAGGGAGCGCTCCTTCCAGATCCGCCAGTCATGGGTCTGGGCGTACATCCACAGGACGGGCGGGGCGATGGTGATCAGAGGCGGCATGAGGAGCAGCGCCAGCCCCCCGCAGATCGTCATGAAGAGCCAGGATCCGATCCGTTTGGCGTCGAGCCATCGTGCGTAAGCCGCCAATGCGAGCAGCATCAAACCGATGGCGACGGGGTGCCGATGGAAGCAGCGTCCATGGTAGACGGCTTGGGGAGCGATTAGGAACCAGAGAGCGGCGAAGCGAGCGGCAAGAACGCCCTCCCAACGCCGGACCAGATCGTATAAACCGGCGGCGCCCGCTAGACAGAAGAGAATGGTGATGATGCGCCCCACCCATTCATGCTCGCCGGTCAGGGAATATAATTTGCCGATGATATAGGGATAAAGCGGAAACTCGTTGGGCCACAAGCCGGGTTCGTCCAGCGATCCCCAGCCGGTGATTCGGGGCTCGAGCAGGCCGTAGCCGCCTTCATGGTAATTCCGGGCGATCGAGGCGGTCGCGCCCTGGCGGAAGGAATCGGCGTCGGTGATGGGCGCATCCAACTTATGGAGTCGAAGAGAAAGACCAATCAGAACAATAAGGAGAAGATAAATATCTCCCGGAAATCGCTTGAGCATAGAATATCTCCACAAAGGCGTCTAATCAAAAACAAGGGCCTGCTTCGCCATAAACTATCCACGCTTTTTCCCGGCATCAAGGTAGATGAATGGCATTCATGGAAAGTAATGATTTAAATTTTCATTACTTCTCTTTCCGAATTGGAAGGAAAATCGTATCATTTTGACATTGTTTCATTTACCATGATCTCATGCAAGATGAATCCATGGCGCCGCGAAGATTCGAGGCGAAAACATTACATCATTGACAAGAATAGAAAGCAAGAATAATCAGGTGTTGACATTATCGGATTTGAAACATATTTGGGGCCGCGTAGTATTCCGCTATGCCGGCCGAAATATCAGCGCAGGAAATGCGACTCGCTCCCGCCGTTTTTATAATTTGATCGGAAAACTGTACGATTGGCTTTATGCCGATCATATTTACGGATATCGTCAAGCCGCCCTGTATATGATGGATCGGTACATCGAATCGGGAGACAGCGTGCTGGATATCGGCTGCGGGACGGGATTGCTGATGGAAATGGCGCAGGATCGAGCGAGAATGATGGTCGGCGTCGATTTATCGTTGGGTATGCTCAAGCAGGCGCGGAACAAACTAAACCATTGCGAACAGGCTTATTTGATCGCTTCCGACTGCCGGATGCTTCCATTGCGAGGCGGTTTTGATAAAATTGTATCGAGTTTCATGTTCGTGATTTTGAGTCAAGACGATCAGAAGAAAGTCGTAAACAACCTGGCGTCTTTACTGAACGAGAATGGCTCCTTTGTCTTTTTGTCGGCTAGGGACGAGTTTTCGCCGGAATGGTTGACGAATGATCAATGGCGAAGTTTGTGCCTTCAAGCGGGGATGGCAAAAGTTGAGATTCAAGATGTTTACGACTATTATCGAATCGTAGTCGCTCAAAAATGCGTTATTCCTCACGTAGTAGAAGAAAAATCCGGCAAAAACCTTGTTGCTTCCGATTCGGATCATACGTAGAAAAAAAGAGAACTCGATATGTTTCCTGTTTTCAAAAAGTAACACATAGTGTAATCTAAGAAAGCTTGAAGGCGGGATTTCCCGGTTATAATGTATGAGTGGATTATCATGAGATGAATGAGGTATGGTAATGAAAAAAGGGTTGACGGTTCATTTGTTATTGATCATTTTAATCAGCGGGATGACGTCGTGCATGACGTTCGGCGAAAAACGGGACGTACCGGTGGTGGACGGCGTGATTCATGAGGTTCATGAAGGCGAAACGATCAACGCCATCTCCAAGACCTACGAAATATCCCCGCAGTTGTTGATTCGCCGCAACAGTCTTCGCGAAGGCGATGCGCTGAAGGCGGGTACGCGATTGTTCATTCCAGGCGCGCAGGAAATTCGAGTTGTGAAACTCGAGGAAGCGGATCCGGTCATTTGGGAAGAGAGAGACGGATTGTTTCATCGCGTTGGAGAGGGAGAAACGCTGATCGCAATCGCCAACGCTTATGGATTGACCATCCAAGAGTTGCAGAGAGTGAACAACCTGGCCGATCCGTCGCGCATTTATGTAGATCAGGAATTGTGGATCCCTCGCGCCAAAGAAGTCAAAGATATTGAGGTCAAACGAGTGAGGGTTGTATCCGCCGAACCGGCGCCCAAAACGGCGCCCAAAACAAGCGTTCAACAAAAAACAGAGAATAAATCCGCTTCTTCCTCCAGTAAAATAAGAACCATCACCAGCGAACCGGCGACTGAACCGGTGGAAAAAACCGAAACGGAAACGGCTCCCGCGCCGGCGCCGGTTGATTTTCCGCGTAAAGTGAAGGAATTCGGTCCGGTCAAGTTCCAGTGGCCCATCAAGGATTCGTTCAAGTTTGTGCGGGGATTCAGTAAATCCTCTGGAAATCTGAATCCGGGCATCGATCTCGGCGCGGACATCGGAACGGAAGTGTGTGCGGCCGCCGACGGCGAAGTGCTGATGGTCGGTGGAGTTACGGATACGCTGGGCATGAGGCTGGGGAATCACATCATCATTTATCATGGAGAACGGAACAACAAAGAAATTTATACCTTATACGCGCACAACAGCCAGAACCTGGTGAAGATCGGGGATAAAGTGAAGAGGGGCCAGGCCATCGCCAAGGTAGGCGACACGGGCCGAATTTCCGGATTTGAAGGCGGTGTGCTTCATTTTGAAGTTCGGGAGCAGATCGATTCGATCGATCCGCTGACGGTGTTGCCGCCGCTGGATTAACCCGATAAATCGAACGATTTAACCGCAATATATTTCAGCATATCTCTCGTATTTGCCATCTCCAAATACGAGAGATATGTTTTTAAACGGCTCAAAGAGATGCAAATAATATCGTCATGCGGATAGAGGCGGCGCATCCTGAACACTCACCGTTTGTTCGAAATCAACTCCATACCTGCCAGTCATATTGAATGTTCTTCGCATTCAAGTAGTCTCTCAATTCATCGACGGCTGAAAAATGCCCGCCATAGAGCGCCTCAAGCAAAGCCAGGAGCACAAGGTCTTTTTCCTCTTTATGAACCACAAGCCAGAATTCATAATCGCCGTCGCCGAAGAAGGTTTGTGGATCTTTCCCTATATCATGGCCTGAAACAACGAGATCTTCGTCCTCTGTTATTTCCGCCGAAACAAATCGAGACGTTTCGCCCCGCTCCGCAAACAGATTCACGCTGCGTGAATGATCTTCCATGACCGCTTCCTCTCTTTTTTATCATCTAGGAGCGATATTGTATGCAATGCCGCCATGAGAACTTTACCCGCCCGCCGCGCTGTTTCTCAATTGAGGCCCCACTCGAATAATGTCTCCCGCGCTGTTGAGGCCGTTGCTGGCGTCAAAACGGTTATGGCCAAACGACCATTGTAATGTTTTATCCGGGTCGACCGAATACAGGATATAGTGAATCGAATTGATGAGCCTCTTTATTATAACATGCAGTGGATCGACTTCTTACAAGATTTCTATTCCTTGAGAAATGGCGCGCGCCGGATTCCATCAAAATATATGCACTTTTGAGGTTATTTTTCAGCCGTGAATGGACGATTCAGTCTCTTGTCATTGTGAAATAGAATAGAGTGGGGTAAGATGATATGTTTTGTTCGTTTCAAAAAAGAACCGGTTTCATTGAATTCGATAAAACCGGAAGAGAAGAGGATAACGATTATGTCAGTAGTTGTAACCGTCGGCAGTCAGTGGGGTGACGAAGGCAAAGGAAAAATCATCGATTTTATCTGCCAGGATGCAGACGTCGTCGTCCGGCACCAGGGCGGCAACAACGCCGGCCATACGATTTATGTCGGCAATCAACAATATATTTTTCACCTTATCCCCAGCGGCATTTTAAAAAAGAAAACCGTTAACGTAGTCGGCAATGGAGTCGTCGTCGATCCTTTTGTTTTACTTGAAGAACTGGATTCGCTGGAGAAACAAAATATAACCATCACGCCTAAACGTTTGAAAATCAGCGGTCAAGCTCACACCATCATGCCATACCATACGCTATTGGACGGCCTGGAGGAAGAACGGAGAGGCGGCAAGGGCATCGGCACCACCCGGCGGGGCATCGGCCCGGCCTATATGGACAAAGTCGCGCGATTGGGCGTCCGATTGTTTGATTTGTGCGACGAAAAAATCCTCAAATCACGCATCGACGCGTATCTCCCCCTCAAAAACAGCATGATCCAAAACGTCTATGGGGGAAAGCCGCTGGACGCCGATGAATTGTTTCATTCGCTGTTGGAATGCGGAAAACGCATCGCCCCCTTCATAACCGACACGACCGAATATATAGCAGAGGCGCTGGCGGATAAAAAGAACATTCTCTGCGAAGGCGCCCAGGGAACGATGCTGGACATCGATTTCGGCACCTATCCCTTCCTGACCTCCTCGAACACCACCGCGGGCGGCGCCTGCACCGGCGCCTCCATCCCCCCGATGGCCGTCAAGAAAGTCATCGGCATCGCCAAAGCCTACACCACCCGCGTTGGAGAAGGCCCCTTCCCCAC